>NZ_JACJON010000014.1 GCF_014695585.1 Microcoleus sp. FACHB-831
GTTATTCTAAGTCTAAAGAAATGTTGAGATTATCAATTCGGTTGGTTTTATATTATCTAAAGTATCAAAAAGTTCCTATTCCAACCTAAATCATCCCTCAATTGTGCAACGCCTGGCTACGAGCTAGAGCCTGGTACACCAGTGATTGGTTCTATTTATCTGACGCACCGCCGCCAGGATTTATACCCCGAACCGGAGCAGTTTAAGCCAGAGCGCTTTCTAGAACGTCAATTTTCTGCATATGAATATTTGCCTTTTGGTGGCGGCAGTAGGCGCTGCATCGGTTTAGCCTTTGCCCAGTTTGAAATGAAAGTGGTGCTGGCGAAAATGCTGTTACGCTGGCAAATGGCGCTTGCAGATGATCGAGTTGTGCGACCTGTACGACGCGGGTTGGTCACAGCTCCTGGTGGCGGCGTGCGGATTGTTGTGACTGGTCAGCGTCCCCAGAATGCGAGAAAGCTCCAGACTAGCTCTAGTTCAATCTAAAGTAGCTTTAGAAAAGTGAGCGTTCATCTTTTGGCGATGTTATTAGCGGCGACTTTTGTTATCTTCAAACGTTGCCGCCCAATTTGGTAGATTTGTTCACCACCTTGATTACAGGAAAAATGGCAGCTTATTACTACCCCTACACGGTTAATTACTTAAATATAATTACAAACGCGATCGCTCGACCCTGGCATAAGCTTGATATCTTTACTATTACTTTATATATTCTTCGTATATTCTTAGTTTTTGACTTCTGTCAATTACAGTATTTTTAGAATAGGTTTCAGGTAATAATTATGTGGTTCGTAAATGTAATTTTGATTGTTGGGTTTCTAGCTTTTCTGAGTTGGTTTTTTGTTACTTATGGTGGGGAACTAAATAAAGCTAGCAGCGTCCTATTCTCCGGTTCGCAATCTATTTTATTTGTCATGCTACTTCTCGTATGGCAAGCTTTACAAGCAGCCCTACTCGGAGTTATTATTGGTGGAATTGGCGGTGTAATATTCACCATTGCTGGTGCCCCAAACAAAATCATTACTTCCACTACTGTAACAGTGGCAGTTTTGGCTTTCACGTTGCTAATGCTCAAAGCATTAATAGAAGATTGGCAGAACTTGCGCTATAGTTTTCGCAATAAAATTCGCAACACATATTCATCTAACCGCAAAAAACGTTACTAAAGTGTAAATAAAACGCAATTCTATTTTAGGTCTTGACTATACATCAAATTTATTTAAAACCACAATTTTTATTGCTATAACTCTTCTCAATTCGCGGCTATACATATCTAAGGGTGCAAAGCTGCGTAACCGTAACCATCGACCGTATGAATGGGAGCGATCGCCCCTGGCAAATTTATGTTATAGCATTTCTAAAAGGCAACAAAATGAGCTAAAATTCTGAAAATTTTACACGTTACTGTTGCTGTATCTGCTATGAAAATTGCCCAGATTGCTCCGCTGTGGGAGAGAGTACCGCCTTTTCGCTACGGCGGCATTGAGCTAGTTGTAAGTTTGTTGTCTGAGGAATTAGTTCGTCGCGGTCATCAAGTAACATTGTTTGCATCTGGAGATTCAATAACTACCGCCAATTTGAGGTCAGTGCATGACCAAGCGCTGCGCTTAGATCCAACCATTAAAGAGCCTGGGCTTTACGAGCTAATGATGCTCTCTCAGGTATATAAACAGGCGCATCATTTCGATATTATTCACTCGCATATAGGCTGTGCCGCCTTGCCATATACTGCTTTTGTAAAAACGCCAACCGTACACACAATGCACGGTATTTTTACGCCGGATAACGAGAAAATGTTCCGGCAATTTGCGTGGGAGCAATATATTAGTATTAGTGAGTCACAGCGCGAACCACGCTTAGGCTTAAACTACATTCATACGGTCTATAACGGCATTGATCCCCAGGCTTATCCTTTCCACGAAAAACCCACGCAACCAGCATATTTAGCCTTTGTAGGTCGCCTTTCGCCAGAAAAAGGGCCTGAAGGGGCGATTAAAATTGCTCGTGCAGTTGGTTTGCCCCTTAAAATGGCTGGCAAAATTGACGTAGTGGACAAGGCTTATTACAAAGAACAGCTAGAACCGCTGATTGATGGCGAACAAATCCAGTATCTAGGTGAAGTGTCCCATGAAGAAAAAGCGCAGTTGCTAGGAGGGGCAACAGTGACGCTATTCCCGATTACCTGGCGCGAACCTTTTGGCTTGGTGATGATTGAATCTATGGCAACAGGTACGCCAGTGATTGGTATGGCGATGGGTTCCGTGCCAGAGGTAATTGCTCACCGCCAGACGGGATATGTCTGTTACTCTCTCGAAGAAATGATTGCAGCGGTTCCAAATGCAATGAAATTAGACCGTCAAACTTGTCGAAACTACGTTTTGAATCGCTTTAGCGTCAAGACTATGGTAGACGAATACGAACAGGCTTATCGCATTGCTCTGCTGGGGAATAATTAATGAGCGGTATCGGCTAAAAGCTAAAACTGGCTGCAATCTTGGAGAACTATTAGGTATATTAGGGTGGGCAGCGCCCACCTTACTGTTAAGCTGATTGCTTCTGTTTTGATTGCTTGGCCTTTGGTTCGCTATAGTCCTCGAAGCTAATTAGTTTTAAATGCTTCGCGCCAACCTCAGAAAGCAGTTCTTTGGCTAACAAGTATCCCGCACAAGTCCAGGTTTGATTTCTCCTGGCTTCTCTGCCAATTAAGTGTCCCGTGTGGCCATCATAGTATTCCGGCCAACGATCCTTTTGCAAGCGTTTTCCAGCAGTTTCAATTACTGCCGAAGCAAAATTTATATACTCCTCTTCGCCTACTTTCCGAGCGGCGGCTGCCCACATCCACATCAAAACTGGCCAACTGCCACCATTATGGTAAGACCAGGGGCTATTTTTTGGATCGCAGCCAGTGACAATCTTCCACTCTTGATCTTCTATAGCTGCGTAACAGATTTTAAAGGGCATCTGTCCAATTAACTCTTTTCGCCGTTCCTCGATGAGATTCATAATCTCTATGGCCTGTTTGTTGGTAACTAGCGAAGAAATGATAGACATCAAGTTGCCAACAGCAAAAAAGCGAAAATCCATCTGGGAGGGGCCGATATTACCTATTAGATATCCGCCGTCTTCTGGCAGCCAATCGTCTAAATTAGCATAGGGGATAGATGATGCATAGATGTTGTACTTGTTGATAGCTGTTTCTCCATATTCTTCAACATTGTACTGATAGGTTTTATTCAACGCCTCCATATCCATCCAATATTCATCGCGCATATGATTGGCGAGTTCTACTAAGCGCTCTTTGATGGCTGGGATAATGTCTTTATTGCTGTGATTCTTGCGATCCATTAGCTCATCAGCAGCACGCAAAGCAGCATAAAAGAGAACTTGGATTTCTAAAGGATAGCCATAGATACCCATGCGACGGTCGATCATGCAAGCTCCATCGGGAACTAGGAGGGTTGGTTCTCGATCGAAGCGATCGCTAAAGCAGAGTTCTAAAATTAACCTGATGCCTTCTTGGAAGTCGATTCGATGGACTAAATTGGTATTTCCCGTCGCTTTCCAATAAGCCCGCAACAGGAGAATCCACCAGAGGCTAGAATCAACCGGGGTAACTCTGGCGATCGCGTGCTGACCAAAATCCGGTTCTAGTTTTTCTTTGCCCCCAACCTTCTTAATCTTGAAGCTCGCTGGCATCAAAACTCGACCAGTATTCAAAAAACTTTTTGCCCTTTCTTGCTGATGCAGCTCTAATGTCACTTCCAGAAAATTTTTAACAATTTCCTTTCCTTTAACATGAACTTCTTTTTTCTCATCAAGTTTGACATCAAATTCGCCTTTAATGAGAAACAAAAGTGCTACAGGAACAAAATCACGTATAAAAACCTGGTCGTAATTAAGTTTATCCTTAGTGACTTTCTTGTTTTTATCAGTTATGTCATTATTACTTTCAGGATAATAAGCTGCTGGTGTCCCAACTATACGTCCTTTATAAGTTATGAGCGACTTAACAAGTATGGACAATGCTTCTGTCTCTAATGCTTCTTGCATGCGGTGCCCGACTCCTCAAATTCGGTGGAAAAACATATTAAACTAAATGCAGCTTGGCTGACATTATTCTCAAGAAAGAATCCTGCAACACCCTACTTATGATAGAACCCACAATCTAAGTCGTGTAGTATAGGTAAAATCTTTTTAAGGCGGTAAGCCTGCCTTCTAGACGCGATTGCCTGAAGTAATGCTTACGGCAAGTTAGCCCCCGCCTGCTTTGAGGTGAAAAAACAGGAAACTTTCTTATCTCCGAACGCGAGAGCGGATAGTTGATTTAATTTATAGAAGCATATAAGGGGCGCATTTTTGCAAACTTGATACCCGTACAGGATGTCAGTTGATTGGGATCGAGGTTTTAAATTAAATCGCGTTACCCCGATTACTCCCCATAAAGAAACTGTATTTTCAAGCAGAAATTTTAACAATGGCATCGGACACTATTGAACTTGATGGGAAGACCTTCGTACCTGCATCGCAGCTTATTATCCCAGAGTGGCCTTGTGTTCTGGGCGATCGCCCGCAACCAACTCTCACTGTAAAAGATAACGACCTGTTTTTAGTCACCGACACGCTAGGCAACATCTCTGGATGCTTAGGAGATGATATGAACGCCAGCATGGGGCTGTTCTGCTGCGATACGCGGTTCCTCAGTCGCCTGGAATTGCAAATTAACCAACGCTCGCCCGTCTTACTCAGCAGCACAGCCGATAAAGGCTTTGCTCTGTCGGTTCTGTGTACCAATCCCAGCACTGACGGAGGAGCGCGATTAGAGGGAGGGGATAAATTAGAGCCAGATACCCCAGCAGACGGAAAGGCAGAAACATCGTTACATCCCCTACGAGCCGATACTATCGGCATTGCGCGGGAGATTGTACTCAATGGAGCGCTATTTGAAGAATTAGAAGTCTCTAACTACAGTACAACTTCGATTCGCTTTCAACTCAGTCTTAGCTTTGATGCAGATTTTGTGGACTTATTTGTAGTCCGGGGGTACAGTCGAAAACACAAAGGCCAGCTCCTTTGCGCCGTACCCAATATTCAACCAGCAGAAGCACAAACGCAAGAGATCTCTTTAGCTTATCAGGGACTAGATGGGGCGGTGATGGAATCTCGCATCCATTTCTTACATCGTCAGCCTGACTATTTCCAGGGTTACACTGCTGTTTGGGAGATGGAGTTAGAGTCTCACGAAACCCAAAAGCTGGGTTATCGGCTCCATATGCTGACAAATAACCGTCCTGCTTCGGGCGTAAGTTCGCCTGTCACCCTCGCCCAAGCTCGTGCGGCTGAATTAATCGAGCAGCAAGATTGGCGTCAACACGTAACGCAAATTCGCTCCGACAAAAACACTTTTAATCGGGTGGTTGAGCGTGCAGAACAGGATGTTTATTTACTGCGACAGTCATTCGGCAAAGGTCACGTCCTGTCAGCGGGGGTTCCTTGGTTCTCTACGCTATTTGGGCGCGACTCGATAATTGCGGCATCGCAAACCTTGATGCTCGACTCGGCGATCGCTCGCGAAACTCTAATTATCTTAGCTGACTACCAAGGTAAGAAAGACGATGAGTGGCGCGACGAACAGCCAGGGAAAATTTTACACGAGCTGCGAATGGGTGAAATGGCTCGCTGTCAAGAAATTCCCCATACGCCTTATTACGGTACGGTAGATGCTACGCCGCTGTGGTTAATGCTCTACGCCGAATACTTTGCTTGGACAGCCGACGGCGAAACTCTGGAGTTACTATGGCCTAATGCTCTGGCGGCGATGGAGTGGATTGACCGCAATTGCAAGGAAACGGGTTATTTGAGCTACCAACGCCAATCAAAGCGGGGTTTGGCCAATCAAGGGTGGAAAGACTCTGGAGACTGTATTGTTAACAGTAAGGGTGAGATGGCTCAAGGAGCGATCGCTCTTGCGGAAGTTCAGGCTTATGTCTACTCTGCGAAAGTGCGTCTTGCAGAACTAGCCCGAATGAAGAAGCGGCTTGACTTAGCAGACAGGTGGCTAGACGAGGCGCGAGACCTGAAAATTCGCTTTAATCGCGATTTTTGGATGCAACACCAAGACTTCTGCGCCTTAGCCTTAGATGGCGATGGCAATCAGGTGGACAGTATTTCGTCTAACCCCGGCCACTGTCTGAATCTGGGTATATTTTTACCTGAAAAAGCTTATAGCGTGGCGGAACGTCTGCGGGCGCCGGATATGTTCAACGGCTGGGGAATTCGCACTCTGAGCAGTTTGTCACCTGCTTATAATCCTATGGGATATCACGTCGGGTCAGTCTGGCCTCACGATAATGCAATTATTGCGATGGGAATGCGATCGCTTGGTCTTATCGATCAATCTCTCGAACTCTTCCAAGCCTTGTTCGACATGACGCAAATGCAGCCCTATCACCGACCCCCGGAACTGTTTTGCGGTTACGACCGCACCCCCGACAACGCCCCCGTCAAGTATCCCGTCGCTTGCTCGCCTCAAGCTTGGGCAACTGGCAGTATATTTCAACTGCTGCACATGATAGTCAATTTAGTTCCTGACGCTCCTGGCAACTGCTTGCGGATTATCGATCCTGCCCTACCTCCAACAATTAACCGCCTATCGCTGCACAACTTGCGAGTCGGGCCAACTTTGCTCGACTTAGAGTTTGAGCGTTCCGGCAATACCACAGCTTGCCGCGTCGCCAAGAAACGCGGAAACCTGCGAGTGGTAATTGAAGCCTAATATACTTTTGAATTCTAAAGATGCGATGCATCGCATCTTAGTTTTGAACGTGGAATTTTTCTCGTTTCCTGGTTTCGCCTGAGAACGAGAAAAACTCCAAATTACTCTTCCCAAACATCTTTTTCGTTGTTGCCGGGAGAAGCTTTGTATAATGCGTCTAGCTGTTCGCGAGCATCTTCTACAGTCATGGAACGCATAACTAGAAGCGGCTCGTTGATATAGTTGCCAGCTTTATCGACGAGTTCCGGGTGCGCCGGAAACAGAGCTGAAGATGAGGAAGCTCTCAATGGGGACTGGCCGCGATCCGTAGGGCGACGGTGAGACTCTGTATTCAATGTCACCAAGTTGCGGATTAAATTCCCGACTGCCAGAACCGCCAGAATTGTAAAAGCAATAACGTATAGCAGGTGTAACATCGCATTTTCCTCCTAGCTAAAAACAGGTTAGTTGTATTTTTTATTTGTTAGGTCTAGTTGACTGTTCTGATCGGAACCGCATGGCAATTTGCCAGCACTCAGTCACAAGCTGATGCCAAGGCACTAGAGCCGCTGTTTCGATTCCGACTTGCCCGCCAGTTGCTTTGAATAGCATCATTGCCGTGCTGACTTCCTTTTGCGCCTGGTTAATCCGCGCTAGCAGGTCAGCTTGCTGCTTGGCTCCTAAGAAAGAAATTTCCTCATTTTCGAGAAGGGTGCGCGATCGCGCAAACCAATGCTGAAAATCTTCTAACAGCGGTTGCAATATCGTTTTCAGCAATTCTTGTTCGGGCAAGTTTGAATGAGCCATCAATTTAAAACAGATTACTATCGTATTTTTATCTTAACCCACTTTACATTTTGTAAGGTTTTTCAATATTTTCTTAATAAACTCCTACCATGCCTTGCTGACTGCCGACGGCCAGCACATAGCTGCGGGGAAAATCATCGCCGCTATGTATCATAGAGGCAGTGCCTGCGATTAATTGGAAGTTTCTTCATCGAATAGAACAGCAGCCGATGCCTCCTTTAGAAGCGATACAACCCTCACAACAGCCTGAAAAAATGTATCTGCCCCGCACCAGCGAATCTGAACCCTTAAAAAAAATCCGTCATACGGCATCCCACGTAATGGCTATGGCGGTGCAAAAACTATTTCCGAAGGCACAGGTAACTATCGGCCCTTGGATAGAAAATGGATTCTACTATGACTTTGACAATCCAGAGCCGTTTACCGAAAAAGATTTAAAGGCCATCTATAAAGAGATGGTTAAGATTATTAATCGTAAACTGCCCGTGATTAGAGAGGAAGTTAGCCGCGAAGAAGCCGAAAGCCGGATTAAAGCAATAAACGAGCCTTACAAGCTAGAGATATTAGAAGGCTTAGAAGCACCCATTACGATCTACCATTTGGGAGATATTTGGTGGGATTTGTGTGCTGGTCCTCACATAGAAAATACTGGAGAATTGAACCCCAAGGCGATAGAAATAGAAAGCGTTGCTGGTGCTTACTGGCGCGGAGACGAAACCAAAGCTCAACTACAGCGCATCTATGCCACCGCTTGGGAAACGCCTGAACAACTGGCTGAGTATAAGCGCCGCAAGGAAGAAGCCCTCAAGCGAGATCACCGCAAGCTAGGCAAAGAACTGGGATTGTTTATTTTTTCAGATCCAGTAGGGCCGGGATTGCCGCTGTGGACGCCAAAAGGAACGGTATTGCGTAGCATTCTGGAAGACTTCCTGAAGCAAGAACAGCTAAAGCGCGGATACCAGCAGGTAGTAACGCCCCACATCGGCAGAGTGGATTTATTCAAAATTTCTGGACACTGGCAGAAATACAAAGAAGATATGTTCCCGATGATGGCGGAAGATGAGGAAGCCGCATCGTTAGAACAAGGCTTTGCCCTCAAGCCGATGAACTGTCCCTTTCACATCCAAATCTACAAGAGCGAGTTGCGTTCTTATCGCGAACTGCCAATGCGCCTAGCAGAATTTGGCACAGTTTATCGTTACGAACAATCGGGACAATTAGGTGGTTTAACGCGGGTGCGTGGCTTTACTGTCGATGATTCTCATCTATTTGTAACGCCAGAACAACTAAACAGCGAATTCATCAACGTGGTGGATTTGATTTTGTCTGTCTTCAAGAGTCTGCAACTGAAGAACTTTAAGGCGAGGCTTAGTTTCCGCGATCCAGCTTCAGATAAATATATTGGCTCAGATGAAGCTTGGGAAAAGGCTCAAAGTGCTATTCGTCAAGCCGTCGAAACGTTGGGAATGGATCACTTTGAAGGCATTGGAGAAGCGGCATTTTATGGCCCTAAACTCGATTTTATCTTTAGCGATGTCTTAGATCGCGAATGGCAGTTGGGGACGGTTCAAGTAGATTACAATTTGCCAGAGCGGTTTGATTTAGAGTATGTGGCGGCAGATGGTTCGCGGCAACGTCCGGTGATGATTCACCGCGCTCCTTTTGGTTCTTTGGAAAGGCTAATTGGAATTTTAATTGAGGAGTATGCTGGTGATTTTCCCCTGTGGTTAGCGCCAGTACAAGCCAGATTGCTGCCAGTGGGCGATGAGTTTATACCATTTGCTAAAGAAGTGGTGGATAAAATGCGATCGCTCGGTATCCGCGCCGAAGTTGATATTAATGGCGAACACCTCAAGAAGCAAATTCGCAATGCAGAAAAAGACAAAATTCCAGTTATGGGAATAGTGGGAGCGAAGGAGGTTGAATCCAACACTCTCAGTCTTCGGCTTCGCACTTCTGGCAAGCCAACTGAAGAATTAGGAGCAATGCCAGTTGCAGAGGTGATTGAGAAAATGAAGGAAGCGATCGCTAATTACAGCAACTTCTAAATTATTTCAAGCGCAGATACACGCAAATAGTCTCATATTATTTGCGTGTATCTTTGTTTAAGTGCGCTTAAAAATCATCAGTTCCCAGCGGGAATGGTAATGGCGAGGATGAAAAGCGCGATCGCTACCAGAAAAACTTTTTAGCTACCAAACTCCTCCCTGGAGTTCTGGAATATATGCACTAGAGACGTTCTGGCGGAACATCTCTAATTTTTTGGTTGTTCGACGCAGTTGATCCCTGTGCTATTAACGAGCATTTTTGGGAACTCTAGGTGTAGAGCAACTGCAAAAGCAAAATCTGTTATGCAGAGCTGCACTTTAACCCAGGCTTCCGTTAAGAACTATATGTCAAACGAAATATTCCCATATGTAGCTTACAGGAAGTATATAAAATACAGGTGAAAGTGAGCGCTCGCTAGCAGCAGCCTAAAAGCTTAACAATGCAACACAATCCATCATCCACATCTTTAGTTTGCCTAGAGAATGCCATCGATCGTCGTCCTCTAACGGTATCGCCTGACACGCTGCTTACGGAAGCTATTACAATCATGGGCAAAGCTCAGAGTAGTTGCGTACTGCCTACTTTAAAGGTTCCGCTAGGCTCAGTTTTGATGAGCAAGGCTAGAACTAGCAGTGTTTTTGTCGTAGAAGGCACGCAATTATTGGGAGCTTTTACTGATACAGATGCAGCCTGGGCAATAGCTAAGGGGATGAATTTAGCTGATGTGAAGATTGCTTCTGTGATGAGAAAGCCTAGCATTACCATAGCGCTGAGTGAATCCGACGATGTAAATGTTTTAACTGCACTCTCCCTGCTGCGCCAGCATCAAATCCGTCACTTGCCTATTTTGGAAGGCGGACAACTCGTGGGTGTTGTCACATTTGAGAGTATTCGCCAAGCACTGCAACTAGATGAGCTACTAAAATCGCAGCCATTGTCGGAAGCGATCGCCTCCCCAGTTATTCACGCACCACTGACGACAGACGCACTATCGTTAGCTCAGCTGATGATGGAACATCATGTCAATTGTGTCGTGCTTACTAAAACCGACTCGGAGAAGGGCATTATCCCAGTAGGGATTGTCAGCGAACGGGATATCGTCCAGCTTTACAGCCTGAAGCTAGATTTACAAAAAACGCAGGCTCAAAACATAATGGTTGCACCATTGCTATGTTTGAGTCCTTCAGATTCAGTATTAGTTGCTCATTGGAAAATGCAGCAACAGTACGTGCAACGAGCCGTTGTATCTGAAAGTAGCGGGGAACTGTTAGGTATCGTTACGCCAACCAGCTTTCTGCAAACGTTTCCTCTAACAGAAATATCTAAAGCAGTAGAGCAATTGCAGCACTCTATCAACCAGTTTGCAGCAGAGAAAGCCTTATTGGGGCACAACAATAATACGAACCTGGAACGCCAAGGACACGAGAGCCACGCGGAACTGCTAGAGCAACTTGAGCGCAATCGCCTCCTAACCGCGATCGCCCTACGCATCCGCGAATCCCTCAATCTGGAGGCAATACTTAAGACTGCGGTCGCTGAAGTGCGACAATTTTTGCAAACTGACCGCGTAATCATCTACCGTTTCAATCCAGACTTAAGCGGGACTGTAGTTGTTGAATCTGTAGCTGAAGGTTGGCAACCTGCACTAGGAAGCACGGTAAAAGACAATTGCTTTGCAAAAGACTATGCTCAGTCGTACAAAGAAGGTCGCATTCAAGTCACTGAAGATATATATACGGCAGGTTTAACCCAATGTCACATTGATATATTGGTTCTGTTTGATATCAGAGCTAACTTAGTAGTTCCCATTCTGCAAAAAGAACATCTATGGGGGCTGCTGTGCGCCTATCATTGTTCGGGGCCAAGACGTTGGCGGGAATTTGAAGTTGATTTGCTCAAACAGTTGTCTACCCAGGTAGCGATCGCCATCCAGCAATCTACCCTCTTCGAGCAAGTACAAGCCGAACTAGCTGAACGCAAACGCGCCGAAGAACAGCTTAAGGCATCGCTTAAAGAGAAAGAGGTGCTTCTTAAGGAAATTCACCATCGTGTTAAAAACAATTTGCAAATTATTTCTAGCTTGTTGAAACTTCAATCTGCTTATATCAAAGAACCACAAGCCGTTGATATGTTTAAAGACAGCCAAAATCGCATCCGCTCTATGGCTCTCATTCATGAAAAATTATATCAATCAAAAGATTTATCTAAAATAGATTTTGCGGAATATATTCGCGATCTAACATTTAACTTGCTTCGCTCCTATAAAAGTAACTCTCAAATAATTAGCCTAAAAACAACTGTTAATGACATTTGGCTAAATATTGATACAGCAATTCCCTGTGGTTTGATTATTAACGAATTGGTTTCAAATTCTCTAAAACACGCTTTTACACCAACCAATCGAGAAAACCAAATATCTATAAATCTTAATTCCGATGGAGATAAAAATTTTCTGCTTATTATTAGCGACAACGGATGTGGTTTTCCACAAGAGCTAGATTTCCGAAATACCGAGTCATTGGGCTTAGAGCTAGTATGCACCCTAACAGAACAATTGGAAGGTACTATAGAACTTGATAGCAGCACGGGTACAAGTTTTAAAATTACATTTTCAGAAATAGGAAATTTAGGAAGGAATAATTAATACGGTATTTGCAAAAATTTTAGTAATTTAAGACGAAAAAAATGTAGCAAAAGATATAATTAATACATTGCATTTTCAAAAACAGGAAATTTAAGAAGGCATAAATAATATGGCATCTGCAAAGATTTTAGTAGTTGAAGACGAAAAAATTGTAGCCAAGGATATAATTAATACATTAAAGCGGTTAGGCTATTTTGTAACTGCTGCTGTATCTTCAGGAGAAGAAGCAATTATAAAAGCAGGCGAGGCGCAGCCAGATCTAATATTAATGGATATTAGATTAAAAGGTAAAATGGATGGCATAGAAGCTGCTGAAGAAATTAGAGCTAATTATAATATTCCCGTAATTTATTTAACTGCTAATGCTGATGAAAATACACTACAGCGAGCAGGGCTAACAGAGCCGTTTGGCTATATAGTTAAACCCTTTGAAGAAAGAGATTTACATACCACAATAGAAATCGCTCTTCGCAGACACCTCGCCGAAGCAGCAGTCCGCGTCGCTTTGGAGAAAGAAAAAGAACTAAGCGAAATGAAATCGCGCTTTTGGTTCATGGTAGCCCACGAATTCCGCAATCCGCTGACAGCTATCTTATCTGCTTCTCAATTACTCGAATCTTACAGTCACGAACTATCGGAATTAAAAAAACGCGAGTATTTTTATCTTATTGAAACATCTGTTCAATCTATGAACGAGCTGTTAAATGAAGTTTTAGCTTTTGGGAGAGCAGAACGCGGTAAATTAGAATTTAAGCCAGAAGCAATCGATTTAGTAATGTTTTGCCATAACTTGGTAGAAGAATTGCAATTTAGCAATACCCTAAAGCATCATATTATTTTAGATGTTCAAGGTGAATGTAAGGAAGCTTGTTTAGACGAAAAACTTTTACGGCATATTCTCGGAAACTTAATTGTAAATGCTATTAAATACTCGCCGCAAGGAGGGAATGTATACTTAGACCTATTGTGTGAGAACGAGCAAGCAATATTTAAAGTAAAAGACAACGGTATTGGGATTCCAGCAGACGATCAAGAAATTATGTTTGAATCATTTCATAGAGCTGCAAATGTTGGGGATATTCCTGGATATGGGCTAGGGCTAACTATGGTCAAAAAATGTTTGGAGCTACACGGCGGGCAGATTAGTTTTGACAGTACACTTGGAGTAGGTACAACATTTACAGTAAAGCTACCCTTGAATAGCTGCATACCCAGCTTTAGAAATGATGTGCGCTGATTTACAGCAGAATGTTAAAACAAGTATTTAGGGTTAAGCAAGTAGTGTAGGGTATTGATGGAAAGATAGAAAGTAAGTTGAATGCCGCGCGATCGCATTCGATATTTTGAATTTTCTACTATTTGATAGAGTTTATAATAAGCTATTTACTTAATTTGAGATGCATCCTATTTCCACCGTCAGTGTAACTGTTCCCGCTACTACGGCTAACTTGGGGCCTGGTTTCGATTGTATAGGGGCAGCTTTAACGTTGCACAACCAGTTTAAGTTCACCCGACTCGACACACTGAAGGGAGCATCTGCGACTTCCCAAGCGGGGGAAAGAGGGGGAGCAATCATCACGGTTACAGATTCAAAGTTAGGGGAAATACCCTGCGGTTGGCCAGAGCAAGTTAATACTGACGCTGATAATCTGGTCTATAAGGCGTTTTTGAAGTTGTACAAACATCTGGGAAAGACGCCGCCGCCAGTCCAAATTGAGATTAATTTAGGCATCCCCTTGGCTAGAGGGTTGGGTAGTTCCGCGACGGCGATCGCTGGTGGGTTAGTTGGTGCTAACTTATTGGCTGGTTCACCTTTGAGCCAAACTCAGGTAATGGAATTAGCGATCGCTATCGAAGGACATCCTGATAATGTAGTTCCCGCACTGTTAGGGGGTTGTCGTCTCGCTGCTACTGGTTTGGCGGCACAACAGTGGGAAATATGCGATATTACCTGGCATCCTGATATTGTGCCCGTCGTTGCAATTCCAGATTTTGAACTATCGACAGGAGAAGCGCGGCGCGTTTTACCAGTCCAATACACTCGTGCAGATGCTATTTTCAATACGGCACATCTCGGTTTGCTAGTGCGGGGCTTAGAGACTGGTAAAGTAGATTGGTTGCGAACGGCTTTGCAAGACAAGATACATCAGCCTTACCGCAAAGCGTTGATTCCAGGGTATGATGCCGTCTACTCAGCGGCGCTGAGTGCTGGCGCTTTTGGTATGGTTATTAGTGGTGCTGGGCCAACCGTGTTAGCTTTGGCGTCCCTTGCGACGGCATCGGCAGTTGCACTTGCAATGGCAGATGCCTGGAATAATGAAGGAATTAAGGCGGAAGCGCGATCGCTCTCTATTGACACTGGGGGTGCGACAAGCACCGCCGAAACAGGAAAGTAATTATGGAACCAATCCAAGCAGAAATTGAGGAAATTCGCTCTCATATCGAGGCTTTACGCCAAGAACGCGATGAGCTTAAAGTCGAGCCAGTATTGCCAAGCTATAACTCACCACAGGCGATCGCCGATGCTTATCGTCGTCATGCTAGAGAGACAGCACAAATGTCTGCTGAAATTAAGGGCATAGAGGACGCGATGGCTGCCTTGGAAGCTCAACTCAAGCAGAAAGTCGCGCAGTCTTTGGGAATGCCAACGAAGCGCAGGCTCAACCCTCTAGAGGAGCAAGTAGAAGAAGACAAACAACGCGCTCGCATCCATGCAGAAAGAATCAATGAACTCGCGGCGGAAGTCGCGGCGGAACTCAAAGAATTGAAGGCGCTTGCTGATGAAATAAGTCCCAGTTATTGGCAGGTGTATTACAAACCTTTCATTACTGGCTTTCAGACTATTTCAGTTCCCCACGTCCGCTCCGATGGAGATGTTTGGACTATTGTCAATCGCGTGGTTTAATTTAATCCCCCTACTAGGGATTTCTAGCAGCCACATCAGCCACCATCCAAAGATTATAAAAAGAAGATTAACAATTGGCGAAGCAAATTAGCGATCGCCTGCTTTCTTCTTATCAAACCATCTTGATCATCACTTCAGCCCACTACAACACGATGCTAAGAAAATTTCACGGTTGAGAATTTAAGTTAGACTGAGCGTAGCTATGCTGCTGTAATATCATTTTGTTTTAAACTTGCACGAGCTGCAAATACTAAAATATTTCTTTAGATTGAGTTTTACAATCTAAAATTCTAGCTAGCAAAGTTCCAAATTACATAAGCTATCGCTTTGTCTCTTTATACTTACAGAATAACCTTTTGACATTAGGATCTGGTTCTTAATTCCTATCCTTGTGCCGTCAGGCTTTTTCTAAGCACGGCCATACCCAAGGAAGTATTCATGGCATCATCCACATCCTCCCCTCTACCGATAAAAAATCAACTGCTTGCGTCTCTGCCAGTTGACGATTACCAACGCCTTGTTCCCCACCTAGAACTCGTCTCCCTCCAATCCGGGCAGATCCTGTGCCACCAAGGCGAAGTCCTTAAATACGCCTATTTTCCCCATCACACAATAATTTCTTTGGTCTGCATGATGGAAGACGGCTCGACGGTCGAAGTCGGTTTGGTTGGCAATGATGGTATGCTGGGCGTCCCCATATTTTTAGCAGACAGCATCAGTATTTACGAAGCCAACGTGCAGATCCCAAGCAGTGCTGTGAGGATAAGAGCAGACGTGCTTAAATCGGAGTTCAATCGGGGGGGAGCGTTGCAAAGCGTGCTGCTGCGCTACTCGCAAGCACTGTTAAACCAAGTGTCGCAAGGAGCAGCCTGCAACCGCTTGCACACCCTAGAAGAGCGCCTCGCTCGCTGGTTGCTGACAGTCTGCGATCGCCTAGAATCTGACGAACTTCCGCTCACTCAGGAATTTATAGCTCAAATGCTGGGCACGCGGCGCTCCGGCGTAACTGTTGCTGCTAGCACTCTTCAGCGGGCGGGCATGATCCGCTACGCTAGGGGCAAAATCACCATCTTGAATCGCGAGGGATTGGAAGCGACATCCTGCGAGTGTTATGGAGCCGTCAAAGCCGAATTTAAGCGCTTACTTGGCACTACATACGATTAAATTCAATCTTAGGGTTGCAACAGATAAATTGGTGGAAGCTGCCTGTTGCTCTAAGTTTCCCTACTATACCGGGGAGAAACTCCGACGGGGCGAAATCTAATCTAGGATGAATAGCCTCTTATGTGCTAAATCGGACAGACGATCGTTCTGAACGTGTTTATTGTTGAAATATCACCCTGAAACGTCCTTTATGTCGCCAGTTGTTTTTGGCAGACGACTAGAGTGGCTAGTTGTCGGATGTGCGGCTTAAGGGGACTAATATTATTTTGATTTTGCGTCCGCTACAGTTTAAGAGGTTGTTTGACGCTAGACACAGTTAGATTCCATCTTAGGGTTGCAACAGATAAATTGGTGGAAAGTGGCTGTTGCTCTAAGTTTCCCACCTATCCCGGCGAGAAACTCCGACGGGGCAAAATGTAATCTAGGATGAATGGCCTCTTATGTGCTGAACCGGACAGACGGTAATGTTGAACGTGTTTATTGTTGAAATATCACCCTGAAACGTCCTTTATGTCGCCAATTGTTTTTGGCAGACGACCAGATCGGCTAGTTGTCCGATGTGCGGTTTAAGGGGACTAATAGAATTTTGATTTGGCGTCCGCTACACGTACTAGGGCTAAAAATGGCTCATCGTCCTGCGATCGCAATCCCGAATCAAAAATTGGTACAAGCCAAGTGAAATGAATAATCTAACAAATATGCGTTCTAGAGATGATGATAATACCCAAATAAAACTGGAAAAACTTTGGGGTAATGGTTGGAATAAACTTACTCCAGAACAGAGACAAATGGTTGCTGAAATTCTTACTAATCTAAAACCACGAGGTTTAGAAGCCTGGTAAGCTGTTCCACCTTCAAGTGCCAAAAGTTTTCGTTCTTTTGATGTGCTTAGTGCGTCCTGCTATCCCAAACATAGACATATTCTTTTGTGCCTTGCCCCTGACGTTTGTTACCCCACCCTTAAGGTGAGGAATTGCAACCAACATCATGGAGTGTTACAAATTATTCAAATCTGGCTTCTAATGGTTGCTTCAGGAGGGTGAAGGTTAGATTATGAATGCAATACTTTTCGGTTCGTTTATTCTAGTAAAAGACGAGCTTTTGGAGTTCTCGCCTTTCTTGTTAGAGAAGGGGTAGTGGTTAAAATCTGTCTTATCTGAGAAATATCGATATTTCGGAGCGATCTTATTGAATTTTCTACTATGTAGGAAAGCGGACAGACACATAAACCGCTCATTTTTATGCTAGGGCAAGTTGTAATTTTATCTTGACTTGTCCCTTGTCTTTTCTAAAGACAACATCGTAAAAATTATATGTCCCTGAGAGCTTATACAACCTCTAGCAAGCTTATGCTGATGATACCCAGGCAATGCTATAAAAATGAGGATATATATGCGTTCGATGGGGCAGACGAACTGTAGTGCCTGGTTTAAGACCTGCTGTAATATTAAACACGGACAATGAGCATAAAGACATCACAATCGGTTGCCTATAACCGCCCTCAAACTAAAGCAGCTTATGAGTTAGAAATCCTTCTAGACTATCTGAAGCGAAGTCGTGGTTTTGATTTTAGTGCTTACAAGCGTCCTGGTTTGATGCGTTGGGTACTCAAAAGGATGCAGATAGTTAAAAGTGAAAATTTTAGAGATTATATAAATTATCTGAAGCTGCATCCAGAAGAATTTACCCAGCTATTCGACACTCTATTTATCAACGTTACCTGCTTTTTCCGCGATCGCTCGGTGTGGGATTACTTAAGCAAAGAAATTGTGCCTCAGATCGTTGCGGGGAAGACCTCGAACGAACCGATCCGAGTTTGGAGTGCTGGTTGTGCTAGTGGCGAGGAAGCTTACTCCTTAGCAATAGTCCTAGCCGAGGCGCTAGGTATAGAACAGTTCCGCAAGCGCGTGAAAATCTATGCCACAGATATCGATGACGATGCTCTTAACATTGCTCGTAAAGCTACTTACACTGCTAGCAAGGTTTCGATGATCCCTGCAAGGTTTTTAGAGAAGTATTTCTCTTGCAGCGCTAATAGATATAAGTTTCGTGAAGAGCTACGTGGTTCGTTGGTGTTTGGTCGGCACAATTTAATTGAGGATGCACCTATTTCTGGCGTTGACCTGGTAATGTGTCGCAACGTCTTGATGTATTTCAATAGCGAGGCTCAAAGCGAAATCGTGTCACGGTTTCACGATGTTTTCAACGAAAATTGTTTTTTCATCATAGGCCAAGCGGAGAGGATATATAGCCGTACTAATATTTTCCAACCTGTTGATTTGAGCCAACGTGTTTATATAAAGCTGCCCAACCCCAAAGTGGAGATTAATGCAGCTGATTTGGAGGACGTGGAGTGTATTCCAAAAGGCAAATTGCATATCTGCGCTAGCGGCGATGATACCATCCCCTCCTTGAACACGCGATCGCTAGCACTCGCCCCGATGGTCAAACCTTTTTTGCCGCGATCGCACTCCACGCCAGAATCAACAATAGACAGCGCCGAAATGTTACTGCTTCAAGAAGAGTTAAAAACTCTTAAACAAGAACGCATAGCTCTGAAAGCAGAGTTGTACGCGACTGAGGTGGAACTGCGCTCCACAAGCGAAGAACTACAGGTGATGAATCAGGAGTTGCAAGCGATCGCGACAGAACTGGGCCAGCGCAACGAGGAACTCTACCAGGTAAAGAAATTGTTGATTGAGCGCGATCGCCAATTTCCTGTTGAATCCTGATTTTTAAGTTCTAATAAAAATTTACTTAGCCTCCTACTAAAGCGTAGATCGCTTCACACTGCGGTTCTATAGCTTATGCTGGGAGGCTTTGCTTAATTCTACCCTTGGAATGTTGCTATCAGAGAATCTTTTAGCTCCAGGTGTAGATAATTCAGTTTTTTATACAAGCGCGTTATTAAAACTTTACTTAACTTAATACCTTGCAACATTAGTTAACTAGGGGATATAGTCGAAGGGTAAGTATAAATTCTCAAGCGATCGCTGGTTGAGTACCTTACCAACAAATTGGCAACAAAGGCAAATCTGCCACTGACCGATTAAGACGCCCTTCTATCGCTCTCACCCTTGCGAGGGTCTTAGTAATGTCTCACTTCCCCTGGCTAACCACTATTATTTTGTTTCCCCTCCTGGCTTCCTTCGCCATCCCCGTAATACCTGACAAAGACGGCAAAACTGTCCGCTGGTATGCACTCGGAGTGGGATTAGTAGATTTTGCTCTAATTATTTATACGTTTTGGAGTCACTACGATTTACAAACCTCGACCTTCCAGCTAGTTGAGAGCTATCCTTGGGTTCCTCAGCTGGGGCTAAATTGGTCTTTAGCAGTCGATGGTCTGTCAATGCCTTTAATAGTCTTGACAGGTTTAGTAACAACATTAGCTACATTCTCAGCTTGGAACGTCACCCGCAAGCCGCGATTGTTTTACTTCCTGATGCTGGTAATGTACAGCGCCCAGATTGGCGTATTTGCCGCACAGGATTTACTGTTGTTCTTCATAATGTGGGAACTGGAGTTAGTTCCCGTCTACCTGCTCATCTCCATCTGGGGAGGGCAAAAACGGCTGTATGCAGCTACTAAATTTATCCTTTACACAGCAGCAGCATCTGTATTCATTCTGGTGGCGGGATTAGCGCTAGCCTTCTATGGCGACACCGTTACCTTTGATATGGCAACCCTTGCACAGAAGCATTACCCACTAGCCTTAGAACTGCTGGCTTATGCGGGATTCTTAATTGCCTTCGGTGTAAAGTTGCCGATCTTCCCCCTGCACACTTGGTTACCAGATGCTCACGGCGAAGCTTCAGCCCCCGTATCTATGATTTTGGCTGGCGTGTTGCTGAAAATGGGCGGCTATGCGCTCATCCGCATGAACATCGAAATGCTGCCAAACGCACATCTTTACTTTGCCCCAGTTTTAGCGATTCTCGGCGTAGTAAACATTATCTACGGTGCTTTGACAGCTTTTGCCCAGCAGAACATGAAACGGCGGCTGGCATACTCTTCGATTTCCCACATGGGCTTCGTACTGCTGGGGATTGCCGCTTATACAGAGTTGGGAATGAATGGTGCTGTACTCCAGATGGTTTCTCACGGATTGATTGCAGCGGCGCTGTTCTTCCTATCGGGAGTAACTTACGATCGCACCCATACCCTAGTGATGGAAGAAATGGGCGGAATGGCAAAATCCATGCCCAAGACTTTTGCCTTATTCACCGCTGGTTCGATGGCTTCGCTAGCGTTACCGGGTATGAGCGGTTTTGTGGGTGAATTGACTATATTCTTAGGCTTCTCAACCAGCGATGCTTACAGTTCCACGTTCAAATTTGTGGTTGTGCTGCTAGCAGCGGTGGGATTGATTCTGACGCCTGTTTATTTACTAGATATGTTGCGTCAGGTATTTTACGGGCAAGAGAATTTACAGTGGACGATTGAGCCTTGGAGAGATGCCAAGCCTCGTGAAGTCTTCATCACGCTTTGTTTGTTGATTCCCATCATTGGAATTGGTTTTTATCCCAAAGTAGCGACGCAAACTTATGATGTGAAGACGGTAGAAGTCGCAGCCCATCTGCGTAATTCTCTACCCCTAGTTGCACAAAAACAATCGCTTCTTTACTCTCGTAATTTGGTAGCGCCAAAGCTACCAAATTCTAACCCTCAAGGGTTAGTTAGCATGGTTGAACAAACAACGGTTACACGCTAAAGCTTGAATTAGCAAAATAGCTTCAGGGGCGTATTCTCATACGCCCCTTTAATTTTGCAAAAATAGTAGCGTTGAGAGCGGCAATAATATTGCGATCGCAGATTATGCCATTTTGACTTTTAGATTTTCACCCCTTGGATTTTGGGGCAGAGATAGTTTTGAAAGGTTTACCGTGACACTACTAAAACAAAATGAATTACCCCGCCTCCTATCAGGCTCGACGCGAATAGCAACAAAAGTAATTAAAAAAAGCTAATTAAAATAATAACTACAATTTTTAAATTTTCTTATTCTTAATAACTTTTTGGCCATTAGCCATGAAAAAATAACGGCTTTGACGGATAGGAATTGCAATAATAAACTCCGTCCCGCTACCCAAAGAAGAAACACACTGTAGCGAACCGCAGTGTTTTTCTACAATGATTTGGTAGCTAATGGACAAACCAAGGCCAGTACCTTTGCCGACAGGTTTTGTTGTAAAGAAAGGGTCAAAGAGCTTGCTGCGTACTTCCTCAGTCATCCCCACGCCATTATCTGCAATCCGAATTACCACTTGATTGCTATGTCCCAACTCTGTAGAAATACAAATCTGGGGATTTTTAATTGGGCGTTTTTGATTGGGGATTGCGGCTTCTTCGTCTCTACCAAACTCCCCTACTGCTTCCATAGCATCAATAGCATTACTCAGGATGTTCATAAACACCTGATTGAGTTGACCAGCATAGCATTCTACTGGAGGCAGTTGACTATAGGCTTTAACTACCTGAATTTCCGGACGTTTAGTCTGCACTTTCAGCCGACTTTGTAAAATCATCAGCGTACTGTCTATGCCTTCGTGGATATTGACTTGCTTCATATCCGCTTCATCGAGGCGGGAGAAGTTTCGCAAGCTGAGGACGATATCGCGGATGCGTTGCGCTCCTGCTTCCATTGAAGACAGGAGCTTGGGCAGGTCTTCCTTAAGAAAATCTAGCTCAATTGATTTTATTTCCTTCTGGATTTCCGGGGTGGAATTGGGATATTGGTGTTGAAATAGTTGTATCAGGCGCAACAAATCTTCGGCGTATTCCCTAGCGGGAATGAGATTACCATAAATGAAGCTGACGGGGTTGTTAATTTCGTGGGCGACACCTGCTACTAGCTGACCCAAACTAGACATTTTTTCAGTTTGAATAAGTTGAGCTTGGGTTTGTTGCAATTCGCGCAAAGTAACTTCTAGAACCGTTGCCTTTTCTCTCAATTGTGCTTCTGATTTTTGCAAAGCTATTTCTGCTTGTTTGCGTTGCGTAGCCGCCGCCACGGCATCGCTTATGTCGCGCACAATTACTAAAGCTTCCCCTTCACCGCTAACTGCGTATCTCGCTTCGTAATCGTGAACCTTGTTGTCTAGCGCGTGCATCTCATACTCATAAAGTTGAGGTTCGCCTGTAGCGATCGCTCTCCGGACTTTCTGCATCGTAGCCCCAGCCAACTCTGGGGGCATTATTTCCTCCACTTTTTTGCCCAAAAACGCGCTGGGAGACATGGAGAGAGCATCTTCTCTGGGTGCGTGGAAGTCCAAAAATGTACCATCTGAGCTGATGCGAAACAACATATCTGGGAGTGCAGCGATCAAAGCACGGTTTCTAGCTTCGCTTGCTTGCAATGCCTGCTCTGCTTGCACGCGGTTGGTGATGTTACTAGACGTACCAACTAGCCGATATATTCTCCCAGAGGGATCGTGTAAAGGCGTTATTGCTGCCAGCCACCAATGCGCCACTTGATCGATATTCAGCGAGTGTTCGTAGTAAATCGTTGTTCCCGCACGAACGCACTCAGTATATCGCTGACGCAACGCAGCAGCTTTAGGGGGAAGGAACACTTCCTCTGGTGTTTTACCCCGCATTTCGTCTGCCTTTTTGCCTAAAACTCTTTCAGCAGTCGGATTAAAACTTGCATAACGAAATTCGCCATTTTCTAGTACATCTAGAACAAAAATTGCATCGTCTACGCCATCGTAAATGCTGCGTAAAAACTCCTCCTGCTCCCGCAAAGCTTCCTCTGCGCGTTTGCGATCGCTAATTTCAATTACGACAGCACCAAGGCCAATGGGGAAGGCATCTTTCCCAAATAGGGGAAAATAAGAAGCCACCCAATGTTGCAAAATACCTGGCTCTTTTGGCCTCTCTCCACTGATCTCGACGTTAAGAAGCGGTTCACCAGTAGTTAAAATCCCCTGATAGATAGGCTCCAATATTGGAGCCATTTCAGGCACTATTTCTCTTATATTTTTGCCGATATGAGCTGCGACTGGCTGCCCATTGATTTCTGCTAGAGCTTCATTAATCTGCACAAATCTCAAAGCATTGTCCATGATTACGAGGCCAATTGGCGCTGCGGAGAAAAATGCATCAAATAGAGCTTTCTGCAAGGCAAATTCTTTTTCTCTTTCCTTGCGATCGCTAATTTCAACGATGACTCCGCCTATCCCAAAAACCAATCCATCTTCCCCAATTAAAGGAAAATAAGATTCTATCCAATGTCTGATTACACCCGGACTTGCAGTTATTTCACCCGACACTTCAACATTTAAAAACGATTCTCCTGTAGCCAATATCTGCTGCCACATCGGCTCCAAAGTTTTGGCCAAATCGGGTTGAATTTCCGCAATAGTTTTTCCTAAATGCTCTTGTACAGATAGGCCGCTCATATCTGCTAAGGCTTGATTGATTTGCACAACCTTCAATTCGTTATCTATAATTACGATGCCAGCTGGCGCACCCTTTAAAAAGTCATCAAACAACCTTTTCTGAAATGCTAATTCTTTTTCTAGCGCCTGGCGATCGCGGATTTCCTGTTGAAGTTGTTCGTGCGCTTTTTCAAGTTCAGCCGTCTTCTGCGATAACAAATCTTCTAGACGTTTCTGATACTGCCGCAAATCTAACTCGTCTTCTTCGCATGACATTAGCTCTTCATAAGTTCCCAGGATACCAACGATATTCCCATTCCCGTCGTGGAGCGGAATTTTTGTAATGTCCAACCTCGTACCATCAGCTTGGAGGTGGGGTTCGATGATGTGGTGTTCTGTCATATCCATCTCCAAAACGCGGCGATCGCAATCTCTGAAAAATTCCGCCTCCTGCTGAAACCATGCCAAGTCGTAGTCTGTCTTACCAACAATATCGGCTGGCTTGCTAATCCCTGCTACTCTTGCAAAATTTTGATTGCAACCTTGGTAAACAAAATTTCTATCTTTCCAGAAAATGGATTGGGGAAGGTTATCTATTGCCAAATGCAGCAATTTTTCCGATTCTTGCAATGCTAACTCAGCTTGCTTGCGCTGGGTGACATTCTGCGTAACCATAACGATGCCGCCAATTTCACCTCTACTTTTGTCCTCCCCACCCGCCTCAATCTCGCCGCAACGGGGGAACTCCAAAGCAGGATTTTTGTTTTCCGGGGAAAAATTTGTCGGTTGATGCCACCAAGGACGCACTTCCCATTCCACCCAGCCAATAGTACCGTCAGCGCCTATTAAAGGTTCTGCGTCGCACTTTTCCACTGCACCCGCCATACAGCGTTGGTGAATTTCTTTCCATCTATCGGCAAAGTCGGGAAACAGTTCGTAATGGCAGCAACCTATAATATCTTGGTCGTTTAAACTATAGTCTATTAGCCACTGGCGACTGGTTATCAAGTAACGCATATCGCGGTCGAATATAGCGATCGCGCCTGGAGTATGTTCGACCATTAGCTGAAGCAGAGCCGAAGTTTCCGGGTAAGACATATTTAAAAAACCTACCGCTTTTGAACGTTTTAAAACGCTCAAAATTAGATCAATTTATAGAGATATATACCACTGATTTGTAAAGCTAGATAGGGAGAAAATACTTATTTTTTAACTAACAACACGTTATACCGCATAAGCTAGCTATACCAGCCATAAAAATAACGCGCTCGCCCCTTCTCCCTTTCCCCATTCTTTCTAAAACTAAATTAACCGCCGCTAATTTTGGCTTTGTACCCTAATTGAGCCAAAATCTGCACGAGCTTCTGTGTATGATCGCCCTGAATTTCAATACTATCTTCTTTAACAGTCCCGCCTGTGCCGCACTGAGCTTTCAACTGTTTAGTTAGGGCTTCCAAAGTTTCTGGCTTAACCTGAAACCCAGTAATAACCGTCACGGTTTTGCCCTTGCGTCCCTTGCGAGAAGCTTGCACCCTAATATTTTGTTGATTTGGCGGTAGTTCCGCATGGGGTCGTTCTATAGCGGCTGAGTTGTCGTTGTTGCCAAATTCGCGGTAGACAAACTTACCGCCTGTAGATGCGTTGGATTCAGGAGATTTGCGCTTATTTGCAGACATAACAGGGTAAAGGAAAAACTAGGTTGAGGGGCGATCGCGAACCGTGCATTTTGCAACACATTCTCCCTCTATCTTAAGAGGGATGAGATATTGTAATGCCTTTTATAAAAAATATCCGACTAAAGATAGTGTGTACATTGATACAAAGAAGCCTAACCTAAAGCATAACAGCTTGCTTTGTTGAGGAAATAATAATGGATAATAAAACTGCTGCTGGCAACGAAACAAATACCGAGCGGCCAGAGGATTCAGCGCCTAAGTATGACCCGCATATGGTTCCTGCTGAAACAGCAGCCCGTCAGGAGCGTGAAGGTGATAGATTCATGCATACACCCTCACAAGAACAAGATCAAAACCAAGAACTTTACGGGAAGGCAGATGCCCAACCCATTAACACTACAGAAGGCTACACCGTAGACAAAGAGGGCCTGATCAATAACTACGCTATTGAACCCGAAATGTATATCAACGAGCCTGGAGACTTGAGGGAAAAAGAAGCACAGGAGGCGGCTGAACGCGCCCAAGAATTAACAAACGTGAATGACGATGAAGAAGGAAAGCTGACAATGGAAGGCGATCGCCGTCCCAAGGGGCCAGGAATTATCTAGCCTAAAGTGCTGCAATGCAAGCATACTACTGTGCCCATATCTGTAAAAGAGTAGATAGATGCTATGCATTCACAAAATTCAAAGTTTTTGCAAAATGTGCATAAATATTGCAACCGCAGGGGGGGAGACATTGCTTATATGTCGCTCCCTTTCCATTTTGAAGAGCGATCGCCAGTCGATTGCCTCAACCCCTGCAAGACTTACCTATAATTATTGATGTTACGTTCCGAGATAAGTTTGTGACTACCACTCCTCTGCAACCCAGTTCCCAACAAAGTCCCGACGCCGCTGCCCAACGCCCAGACAATCTCGGTCGTTTTGGCAAATTTGGCGGCAAATACGTGCCGGAAACGCTGATGCCTGCTCTGAGCGAACTAGAAGCAGCTTTTGAGCAATACCGCACTGACGCAGATTTCCAACAAGAACTCCAAGGACTATTGCGGGACTATGTAGGGCGACCCAGCCCCCTTTACTTCGCAGAACGCCTAACCGCCCACTACGCCAAACCTGATGGAAGCGGGCCGCAAATTTATCTCAAACGGGAAGATTTAAACCACACTGGCGCTCACAAAATCAACAACGCCCTAGCTCAAGTATTGCTGGCGAAGCGTATGGGCAAGCAGCGCATCATTGCTGAAACTGGTGCTGGTCAGCACGGCGTTGCTACAGCTACCGTTTGCGCTCGGTTCGGTCTGGACTGCATTATCTACATGGGCGTCCACGATATGGAACGGCAAGCGCTCAACGTGTTCCGGATGCGGTTGATGGGGGCAGAGGTGCGACCAGTGGCGGCGGGGACTGGAACCCTAAAGGATGCTACTTCGGAAGCAATTCGCGACTGGGTAACGAATGTAGAAACAACTCACTATATCCTGGGTTCAGTTGCAGGACCGCATCCTTACCCGATGATGGTGCGCGACTTTCATGCAGTAATTGGTACAGAAACTCGCGCCCAAGCCGGGGAAAAATGGGGCGGTTTGCCTGATATCTTACTGGCTTGCGTGGGTGGTGGCTCGAATGCAATGGGCCTATTCCACGAGTTTGTACATGACCCAACCGTGCGTTTGATTGGGATAGAAGCTGCTGGGGAGGGTGTAAATACCGAGAAGCACGCTGCAACTCTGACAATGGGACGAGTGGGCGTGTTGCACGGCGCGATGAGCTATTTGCTGCAAGATGGTGATGGTCAGGTGGTGGAAGCACATTCTATTAGTGCTGGTCTGGACTATCCCGGTGTTGGCCCGGAGCATAGTTATCTGAAGGACTTGGGTCGTGCTGAGTATTACAGCGTAACTGACCAACAGGCTTTGGATGCGTTTAAGCGACTGTCTCAGTTAGAGGGAATTATCCCAGCGCTAGAGACATCTCACGCGATCGCCTACCTGGAAACTCTTTGCCCTCAACTAAGTGGCAACCCCAGAATTGTAATTAACTGCTCTGGACGCGGCGATAAAGATGTGAACACAGTCGCGAAGTTCTTAAATATAGGTGAATCATCCCAAACGTAATGCAAAAATCTTTTGCAGAAATTGCGATCGCAGCCCTGGTTATTGCTGGTGGAATTAGTGGCTGCGATTCTATTTCCATCGGGGACATTCTCCCGCCAGCAACTCAAGAGCCTGCTCCAGCACCAGTGTCTAAAAGTTCAAATGCCTATAGTGCTTTGGAACAGTCTGCTCACGAACAGGTAAATCAGTATCGTGCGTCCCTCAACTTGCCGCCGCTAAAGCTAGATCCGCGTATTAGCGAAGTGGCAAGAGAACACAGCAAGGCGATGGCAAGCGATCGCGCTACTTTTAGCCATGATGGTTTTGAGCAGCGAGCGAATAAGGTAAACAAGGCGATTGTGTATCGCAGTTTTGCTGAAAATCTCGCTTTCAACCAAGGATATAAAGATCCCGTGCGACAAGCTGTTCAGGGGTGGATAAAAAGCCCCGGGCATCGTCAGAATATGGAAGGTAAATTCGATATGACGGGAATTGGTGTTGCTAAAAACGCTGATGGCGAATACTACTTCACCCAACTTTTCGTCCGACGGTTGTGGTAAGGAGAAAGAATTGGAAGATTTTAAGGTATGCGATCGCGATATTACTCCTGATATCTTGGCTGAGTATCTAACAGCAGAAGCTATAGCTGTTGATACTGAAACAATGGGATTATTACCGCAGCGCGATCGCTTGTGTCTTGTCCAACTGTGCGATTCCCAAGAGCGAGTAACAGTTGTTCGCATCGCCAAAGGGCAAACCGAAGCCCCAAATTTAAAACAACTGATGGAAGCAGGGGACATCTTCAAAGTATTTCACTTCGCCCGCTTCGATGTTGCTCAGTTGCGTTACCATCTTGGCATTCATGTTACTCCCATCTTCTGTACAAAAATCGCCAGCAAGCTTGCTAGAACGTACACCCAGCGTCATGGTCTTAAGGAACTGGTGCTGGAACTAGAGCAAGTTGAACTGGATAAAACTGCTCAAAGTTCAGACTGGGGCAATGCTGCAAACTTATCTGATATTCAACTGCGCTATGCTGCCAATGATGTCCGCTATCTCGTAAGCGTGCGCCAAAAACTCATTGAAATGCTGAAGCGAGAAGAGCGCTGGGAACTAGCACAGCAATGTTTTGAGTGTTTGCCTGCAATAGTTGCCCTGGATTTGCTGCACTACAAAGACATTTTTGAACACTAATATAAAGTTCGGATTGTAGATTTTGCTTAGTCGGAGTTTCTCCAGAGCTGCAAAGATCGCAGGAAATACTCTTATGTGGAGGGGGTCTGGGGGACGCACCCGTCCCCCAGGGCCGGGATTGGGGGGAGACCCTGCAATCCTGGTTTTTTACACCACATTCACCAAAAGCTAGTAATCTAAATAATTAACTAACGGGACTTAAACAGATTTCAAGCCCAAACAAAGCCCAAAGCTGCGATATTCGCGATGAATACGTCCCGATTGTGGTTCAGCCACTCGACAAAACGGAAAGACATTGCTGTCCG
>NZ_JACJON010000015.1 GCF_014695585.1 Microcoleus sp. FACHB-831
AAATATCCAAAAGATTTACATATTATTCAGCTAGATAATGGAGGGTTTCACAGTTCCTTAAACTTAAATATACCGGAGAATGTCATTTTACTGTTTCAACCTGCATATAGCCCGGAAGTAAATCCCATAGAAAGGTTATGGAAGTATATCAAAGAGCAATTAAAATGGCAGACTTTTGACAATCTAGAAGAATTGAGAGAAGCGGTAGAGAAAAGTCTGGGAAAGTTAAGTAAGGAAATAGTCGCTTCTTTGACTGGATGGAAATTTATTTTGGATGCTTTATCTGTAGCAGATATTTAGGAAATTGGTATCACTTGCTTCTAATTGTTTGCCATAGGTTTCTAATTGGCTGTTTCCACAAGATATAAAAAATAACTTGCTTTGGAAATTACTTCTTGCCTGCTCCAATGTTTGAAAGTTGTATCGAGCTGACTGCATGAGCTTTTCTAATTTCTCAGCCTCTTCATTCTGACCCTCTTGTATTGCTTGTTGATGTTGTTGTTCTAAATTTGCTAAGTATTCATTTAGCTCTTCTGTATTTTTGTATGCTCGACGAGCTACAAGACCTAACCAACTGTCCAAGTCAGTCGTTGCCGCCTGAATCTTAGGTCTCCAAATAGTTAGCCACTCGTCAATATCAGCTACAACCTCTGGAGCCAATACATCTGAAAGGATAAAGTCTCGTTCATCACCTGTTTTGTTATCTTCTGGTTCTAGAACCACACGATAGCCGTTAGGCGTGCGAAAGAGAGTGCGATCAATTTCAAGCTCTCTAATTTCGCGTTGCCGGACTGGGCAATAAGTTAAGATAGCCACAAGCAAATAACGCTGCCAGGAGCGGATAATTGATAAGTGAGAACGCTTTGTTCCAGAGGAATCGTGAGAAGCACAACATTTTCGTAAATACTTAACAACTTCAATACACTGTTCCGTTGTCATTTCTTTCTCTGAGCGTTTAGCCTTTTTATTGGCTTTTCGCTCTTCTTTATACCGTTTGGCCAGATTGTTATTAATCATCCGAATTTCTTCGACTACTGGGATGTCTCGGTACATGGGACTTTTAGATTCGTAGCAATGAAGCCACTTTGCAACGTTCAATGCCAACTCGCAAAATCCCATTGCCCAGCCACAGGTGTTTCCGCGCTCGTTAATGCCCCACACGAAAAATTTTTCGAGTAACTTCAGATCATTCAATAGCTTGAAATCTAAGTCAGCAAGTTGATAGCTCTCAATATTCTTGAGCCACCCAAAGATGTTAAGTAGTCGTGTCTTATGATTATTAAAAGTGATCTGTCGCATTTTCTTGTCCTGACGCTTAGGAACATACTCACCAGTACAAAACGTATGGAGTTGTTCTAACTGTTTCAAAAGCTTTGGGGTCAATTCAGATTCTTTTAATCCATAAGGATTGGCATGGAGCGACCTACGCCCCCGGTTTGCCGCCATAATATTGGTTTTGGAACGAGTTTTTGGGGCATACTTTCCATAACGACCTTCAGCCGCTTCCTCATACCAACTTTCTTGCTGAATCCATTTGAGAAACCTATTAAGAGCCGGACGGTATGTTGTTCTTTCTACATTGGCTGTAATCTGGCTAGCACTTAAAGCAGCTTGACAACCTTTTGACAGAAGCTCAAGAGGCTTAACATTTAGAAATACATCAAGAGGAATCTGACTTAGAGCATAATCTAAACCGACTCCTTCTAAATCTTCAAGGACAAAGTTATATCCATGTAAGTTGGGAAGAATGTACTTTCTCAAGGCGGTTTTCAAATTTGAAAAACTTGAACTACGAGTTTTAGTTTGTTCTTGTTGAATATATAGGAGTACAGTTTCCAGAAGATTTTTGGGAGGTTACTGAGACATAGCCAAATAAAAAACTTTCATCAGGATTAATATAACTATGATACAATAACTTTTAACGGTTAGCAAAAATTTGAAGTTCGCAGATACTCGATAAAACAGATTTTATAGGCAAATTTGAAACTCTTATAACCCTTTGCTATAAAAGGTTTTATAGATTCTAGATTCTAAAAGCGTAGGAAGCTAACCTTCTGGTTTCCTACGCTTTTTTGCTGGTTCTCAAGCGGCTTAAATGCTTTAATAATAGTAGTGTGAAGTTTATGAGCTAGCGAAGCAGTAAAGCTTTGAGGGGTATAGTCGAGATACGGGTGCGAGCGCAACTACTTGGTTGTAGGTACTATGTAACACTCAACAACTGCCTTTAAAACAATATACAAGCGTTTCAATAATTCTTGGTTAAGCTGTGGCGAATAAAATTACTGGTTACAGGAAATAAGGCTGTGGAAGCAGGCTTCTAGACTCCATTAATTGCGACTATTTTGTAATGTTTGACGAGCGCAAATGGCTTATAAAAATGGTCCGAAAAGAGAATTTATTTTTGATACTCCAGTCATGGTCGCAAACCAACTGTGTGGCCTTGTAGTTTCTTCCAACGCACTCGTAGGATGTATTGATTTTTACCAATTGTTAGCACCAATAATTGGTAAGACTAGCATCGAATTTATAATTCCAATCCGCCATTTAATCCCATGAAGCTGCCACTGCCTCTATGACACAGATCGTTATGGTTGAGATTGAAAGTGTGGAGGAAGGTCGGCTCACTCCAAGTCTGGTGGTGAAAGTCTCAAGTGTTTTGTTGGTGAATAAGTCTGTCAGTAGCGCTCGCTTACAGAGTATCATTTACCCACCCGCACTGAGAGCCATCCCAATGCATCACCGAAAAGTCTCAAGCTAGCGCTGGAACAGAGTTTTGCAGATTTTTTTTCCTAGTGAGTTTGACTAAATAGGAGTAGCATTTAGATGACATCGAAAAAAATAAGTATTCCTCTTGAAAAAGATAAGTACCAGTCATTGGAAAAGAGCGTTTACCTTTATCACAGCGATGTTCCTGTCTGTGATTGGAGTTAAAACGGCTTTTGCTACCACCAAGATATTCAAAGCGACCCAAGCTGGAAAACCAAGCCTAACGCCACCCCTCAGCAATAGAGAGATGGAGCTAGCTCAGGCTTGTTCCAATGAGTCGCGGCATGAGTCATCTCGTCCCTATGCTAGGGTAACAACTCAAGGAGAGCCTCTCAATATCCGTTCTAGTCCCAACGGCAGGATTATCGGTTCAGTCCCGAATCGATGGCAGGTGGTTACACTCAACAGAGATGCAACTGGAAAATGGACTCGGATTACAAGTCATTTCGGTGATATTGGTTCCATTGGTTTTGCTTCCGCTCCACGTTTGCGTAACGGTTGGGTTTCGACAACATACCTAAAAAACTTAGGGCGGTTTTGCGACAAACCGATGAATTTGATGCGGAGTGAGCTGAAGACTCTATCTGAAAAGAAAAAACTTCTAATTCACGAAGATTGGGTGGAAATGGGCGATCGGATATCCCGCTCAGTTCCTAAACAGTAACAGATGCTGTTTGATGAAACGATGGAATGCCTGAAACGGGTGTTAGAAGCAGCGGCGACAGCACCAGGGAACCGAGAGCGCTTTCTCAAAGCTAATTTGATCGAAACTACCAGTAGCCAAGAATCGGTTCAACTTGTCTCCAACTGGCATGAATCGTTTGAGAAACTGGCATCTATAGATAAACAAACCATTCGCCAGCACCCCGGCTTATTTATGGCCAATGCGGATGATGTTGTGTATCGCGGTATGACAAGCGGCAGCCGGGGTCAATCCTTCATTTATTTTGCCGGAACAGAGTGGAATAAGGTTCGTACATTAGCGCGTCGTCGCTCCCTTTACTGGTGGGGCATTGATGAGCATACTCCCATCATCAATGTTGCTAGTCGTTTGATGCCTGTGCGAACCATTGATGTAGCGATCGCAGGAGCCATCAACTCGGATTTTATTGACCTTCTTCTCACCCTACTCAACCAACGTCTCGTTGCCCTTCGGGGTTATCCCAGTCGGCTGTGTGAAGTGGCAACAAAATTGTACGGGCGAAGCCTACCGCCTGTCATTGCCATCATTTGTACAGGAGAGTGCCTGTTTGACTACCAGCGAACCTTACTTGAAGCAATATTTCAGGCTCCAGTCATTGAGGAATATGGATGCCAGGAAACAGGGATTTCGGGACTGACTTGCCCGGAAGCTGGACGCTTGCATCTCGATAGCGATTGCTGCCTCTACGAAATCATCGATGGGCAATTAGTGACAACGGATCTATTTAACCGAATCATGCCCCTAGTGCGCTACAAAAGCGGCGATCTGATTAAGTTAAACTCACAACCCTGTCCCTGTGGTCGCCCTGGGCTTACAGGAAATCTTTTAGGACGGATTGAGGATGGCGTTCGTACCTTAGACGGTATCAAGCGTTCCGGTGAAATTACGATGCCGCCCCTTGATGGCATCCTCAATTACCAGGTTTTGCGTCGAGAAGGAACAGAAATTGATATTTGGCTACAACCAGCTAGTGTTAACGAGTTATCGTTAGAACCACTCATTACCTGGGTTCACAAAACGTTTGGTGAAGTTGATGCTCAAATCTTTTTAGATGACAATCAACAAATTAATCCAATACCTGAACTAATAGACGACACGGACTGGATTGACACTATCAGTTCCGGGTCGTGGGCCTCTTGGTTGCAGTCGCCTGTGTTGCCGAAGGGAGAAGCCAACAAGGTCGCGCAATTGCTCAAACAACTGATAGCTCCAACAGTAGCGATAGATTCGGGAATGCCACCTCCAGCTCAGGCATTGCTACAGGAGATTCTCGATACTCCACCTAGCCAATATCCAGAGGTGGAGTGGATAACAGCACGTATATTACTTTTCTCTTGTAATTTTCTTGCCTTGGAGCCGCAGGTCGCATCAATTTATTATCAAGCGGCTAGGCGGCTGCAAAACGCTGTCGCACAGATGAGTCAGCCGAATGAAGCATCAATGCTCGATCTGCTCATCCCCAGCCTTTTTTTGGACATTAACACTGCCAAGTCAATCTGGAGCGATCGCTCATTGCCTGTGTCAGGCTACCTCGATACATTCAATATCCAGAGTCTGTTGTATGCATTTGAACCAGCGTGGCGTCGGGCGATCGCATCTGGGTCAAATACTGTTGTGAAAGCCCTTCGCCCAATCTTAGCGATTCTAATCGGCGACTTAAACTTTTTTGCCCCTCGATTCGGGACTTGGCTTCTCGCCCATTGGTGCGAACTGGTTCATGGGCAGTCCGTGACTGGGGGAAATACATCACAAGCTCCCGATAACGACCAATTCTTAACGGCATGGCTAGCCTGGAGACAACAGCTACTTGGTGGAGAACCCAATACCAAAGCTGCTTTGTCGGCACTTGAGGCGGCGGCACAGTCACCGGAGGAACAAGCACGAGTTGAGCTGGAGAGAGGTTACGGGATGTTAGCCAGGGGGCAAGCTTTTGAACCCGCTGAATGGCTGAGCATTCTGGAAACGAAAGCCGGTATGCTGAGTCCAGGATTACCAAGTGAGGATGTCGATCCGATTCCCTGGATACCGATTTTGCGATCGCTCGCTCAACCTTTGTTAGAGAAGAGAGAACACGAACTGGCTTATCAATGCTTAGTTGCCTCTGCCGTGCCATCTTCCCGCACCTCAGCATTTGACCGTCTAGCGCTTCAAGTTAATAATAAGCAGTCGGTAGTTTGTGACCTTTCTGGAACCTATCTGAAAAGCGAAAATGAGATTTAAAAGTGCAAATGTACGTCGATAAATACACGGGGATTGATAGATAGGCTCTTCATGGCAGCGATAACCCAACTGACAATGACACTACTCATCCAGAGTGGCAAGGATGGGGCTAACATTATCAGAGAAGCTGAGAGGATGTCTGAGAAGCCAGGAAAGCTCTCAAAACGATAACCTGTCAATAGCAAATTATCAGACAGCATTTTGAGAGCCATGACATCATCGTATCCGAGTAACTTGACCCAAGAACAATGGGAACTGTTATCCAGCTTGATTCCCAAAGCTAAACCGGGAGGTCGTCCGCGCACCGTAGATATGCAAGCAGTGGT
>NZ_JACJON010000016.1 GCF_014695585.1 Microcoleus sp. FACHB-831
GCATGGTTGAAAAGCCGCGTTCGCAAGTTGTTACCCCAATCCTCAAGTTTACGAGAGGCGATGGAATCCGTTCTCAAGCAGGCAGCGTCCTAACAAGCATGAATACAGCTATACTTACCGCCAACGCGAGAGTCATTTGAGAACGCTCCTATCTTGGTGGAAGCGGCAATCCGCTTTGGGTCAGTTGAGTGAATGCACGATTGTACTGGTGGAAGCGGACGAGTCACCTTCTACATGGATTGAGTTAGAGATTCAAGGTACCAACATCCAGTATGCCTACTGCCCCTGCGCTGAAGTATTTCACAAGACGAAAGCTCTCAATCTAGGATTAAGTCTGTCTCAAGGCGAATTCGTTGCACCATTCGATGTTGATTTAATTCCCATCGGAGATACGCTAAGGCGGCATCTGCAAATGGCTATTTCAGCACCACAGTTTTTGGTAACAGGCTATCGAGTCATGTTGGAGGAAGAAACAATTAATATTGACACTCTTGATGTAGTCCTAGAACAGACCTCTATTGCTCCAGAAGATCAACCGACAGCGCTCTGGAAACACTTAATCCGTCGAGAGAGATTTGGTGTTGTACCGTTTTTTAATAAGGATCGTCTTATTGAGATTGGTGGCTGGGACGAAGTGTTTATTGGTTGGGGTGGGGAAGATCAAGAGATCATCGAGCGATATCTCCAAGATGGACAATACTTATGTCGCTCCCCAGAACTCGTGTATTTACATTTAGCTCATGAACGGAATCGACAATGGCATGAGGCATCACTAGTAGAAAAAAATAGAAACCATTATTACGCTAAAAGGGGTTAAACTAGGCTGGTCGCCGCGACTCAACTTGCTACATCGCACCGCTACTTTTCCCCCTATATCTTATTCTGGTTCTTCCTTTTTTAGCGTTACGATCAGTCGTCGAAGTTTGCCTGCTTGCTTGCGAGCCTTGTAGCGGTGCTTGGCTTCCGCCATAATCGTTTTCATCAGTTTGGGTTTGGCAGAAGTTAATAGCTACGAGGCTTCTAGAAACACCTCTACTGTTACCCCTTGGTTTTTGCAAAATCGCGCCAATTCCTGGTCTATATCTTGGTTCAGACAATTGCAGAATGGCGACGGGTCGGGGGAAACTTTGCTAGGCATCTGCGGGGATTCCGGTTAAGACCAGGACTAGGGCAGTGGCAGTTGCGAGTTTGTTCATCACATCATCGCATGTGGGACAGTTCTAGTGTTTCCGTTTGTGACGGGCGATCGCTCAGTCCTGATTTTTATCTACCGTGGAAGTTGACGAGGGAGCATGTCACTTTCGCAAAAGTCTAGCGAAAGCACGAAAATAGGAGAGTCGATACCCAAGCACAACCATGACTCCTGAGCAAGAACAAGCATTACAAGAACATGTTCAAGCTATCGCCAGAATTCTCTACGAGAATACGCCTGCCGAACAGTTGAAAACACTCGGAGGGATTGAGCAAGTGGTGCGTGAACAGATGCAAAAACACGTCATGCCAGAAGTGGGAGTTTTTTTATCACAACGGCAACAGGAACAACAACAGGACGCAGGCGCACGGTTAAAAGTATCCTCGGAGAACTGAGTCTAACTCGTGGGCAAACTCAGCAGTTGGGGGTTGCATCCCACACACGCTTGAGTCCGTATCTAGAAATGTGCTGTTTGCGTGTGAGTGCAAATGTTTCTTACGAACATACCGAGAAAGATGTAGAACTGTTCACTGGGATGCGGGTGCCTGCCAAGACGCAGCAACGCTTGGTGCATCGTCAGACCTTTGGGTTGCCGTCAAGTGAGCAACCCATTCAGGAGGTGAGTGCGGATGGCGGTAAGATTCGCATCAGAACCTCGCTTGGACAGGAGTGTCGCTGGTTGGACTATAAAAGCGTGCGATTGCATGAGTTTGCTACGGGTGCTTGTTTTCAGGACAATCAGCAGTTAATTGATTGGGTGCGCCAACAACCCTTGACTTCTCCCCTAACCTGTTTAGGGGATGGGCATGATGGGATCTGGAATTTGATCAAGCCGATGGCTCCTGACACTCAACGACGAGAGATGCTCGATTGGTATCACCTGATGGAGAATCTTGAGAAGGTCGGTGGTTCAATACGACGCTTAAATCAAGCTAGAGCCTTTTTGTGGAAAGGCGATGTCGATGCTACCCTTGCTCTGTTTGCACTCTGCAAACGCAAACAGGGGGCGAACTTCTGTGCCTATCTCCGTAAACATCGCCACCGCATTGTCAACTATGAGTATTACCACAGCGAACAGATTTGTTCGATTGGTTCGGGCGCGGTTGAATCACCTGTTAAGCAGATTGACCGCCGCACTAAAATTTCAGGAGCACAGTGGAAACGAGAGAATGTACCTCAAGTTCTGGCTCACCGCTGTGCTTATCTCAATAATTTGTTGACTCTCTAAGATTCAACCTGCAAAACTGACATGCTCCCGTTGACGATAAATACTTAGTGATTGGCGATATGACTGATGTGTGGCTGCTAAAGTTTGGGGTCAGCGCTGATAATAAATTGGTTGATATTGTTGATGTCCCCAGCGGAAAAAGTGATTTAGTTTACCCTTATTGTGGAGTCAAATTAGTCGCGAAGAAGGGACAAATTAAGGAACATCATTTCACGCATACCGGGCAAACCTGTCGCTCCGTGACGGTTAAGCGAGAGTTCCCCACCATACCATTGTATGACAACTTCAATATTGAACTACCAGGTCAGGCACTGCAATTGCTCAAAACCCTTTAGTTTTCATGCGGTCAGCATGGCTGGAGCATCCCCTTCTCTGGTGAACTCAAGCCATTAATTAAAGCAAAACTATTACAGAAAAATCCTTATCAAAATCCTCCGGGATACGAATTTACACAGCTAATACCAAATTCCTATGAACTTGCACTTAATAAAGCGGTATTGATATAATCCCAACCGCAAATCGAGGCGATGACGCTCTCCGGGGTCGAGTTAAGAATCTCTGTCAACTTCTGCCGCAATTGTGCCAAATTAGTGCAAGTTTCCCAGCGCAAAAACTGCTTGAAATGCTCCCATAACCGTTCAATTGGGTTGAGTTCAGGACTGTGGGCTGGTTGAAAAATGGGCAGGATGTTATCGGGCCAGTCCAGAGTTAAGGATTTGTGGAAACTGCCGTTGTCTAGTTGTAGCAGATTCAAGTTATCAGGAAATTGTTGAGAAAAGTGATTGAGAAACAACTGAAAGCAAGAGCCATCCAAGTGGGAGAACTCGTAGAAGAAACTGTCTCCGGTAGCCGGTTCTACCGCTCCATAGAGATAGAAGTTTTCACGTCGCCAACCCACTATGCCGTGCGGCTTCACTCCAGATAGCGTAATCTGCCGACAAGGGAATAGTTTTGAGTCCCAGACGGGTTTCGTCTTGGCACCAATAACGTAGTGGTTGTCCGCTTCCCAAATAGCGCACCAGGACTCTTATCAAGTCTTTGAGTTTTTTTTAAAGGCTAGTTGCACTTCAGGTAAAGCGTTCTTACTGCGGGGACGGGGAACTTTGAGCTTGGGGTTGAGTTTGTAGCGTACTGTTTGATGCACGGTTCGATACGCCACCTCTACCCCACATTCTGTTTTCAACCACTGCTGGATATGACCATAGCTGTTGAACCCTTGAGGCTGTGCTAATCGCTGTTTAAGTTTGTCTATCGCCACTGGCGGTATCTTCGAGACTTTTCCTGGTGCTGTGTTCACTGTTAACAGGGCTTCTAAGCTGTTGCGCTTTTAAATTACGTTAATAGAATTGCCTTTGTTTTTGAGCTTACGCTCCCACTTAATAATTAACTCACCTTCATTTAAAAGTCGATGTAATAAATATTCAAGTTCTTCAATAGAGGTAAAAAGACGATTAGCCACATATTCTTTTGCCGAATGCCACACTAATTCAATTAAGTTATAATCTGGACTGTACTCCGGGAGGAATTCCAAATGAATATTGGGCATTTCTTCTTCGATTTTTTTGAGAATGTCTGATTTTTTATGAAAACTAGCATTATCTAATATAATCACTATTTTTGCACCCCTAAGGGCAAAGTCTTGCCCTTGATTACCCTCCTCTATCCACTCATTTATGAGTTCTTTATAAAAAATCTTTAAGACTTCATAGAAGTTTGTAGAATTCCCTTTGTTAAAAAATTCCACGAATCTTTTTTTGTCGGAATATCTTAGTCCGCCCATGACATTTATTCTCCCTTTTCTTCTTCGTCCGCTGACTGATTTCCGCTTTCCCTTTTTCGGACAATTTTTTCTTCTTATCACTGTTAAACTAAATCCGCTTTCATCCCAGAACCATACCTGTAAACGTTCTGGGTTCTCCCTCGCTATTTTTAAATACTCGGATAATTTCTTTTTAAATGCTTGTCTTTTTTCAACATCCCATTTATCCTCTAAGCTGTACTTCGCCCAAAGGTAAACGTACTTTTTTTTTCTAATATCCTTCTTACTTGTGAGCTACTCAAGTCAATTCCTGTAATTTTTTCTAAATAAACAGCCAATCTTCTTGTTGTCCATCTGCCAAATTCATATCCTAATTCTTTTGGATCTTGGTCAATGGTTTTTAGTAAAATTTCAATATATTTATCTGTAGCTTTTCTATTATTACCTTGCATTCTTCTATCTTTTAAGCTTTCCAGATTTTCCGGATCGCCATGCACACACCAATAAGAGACTTTTTTTAGGGAACAGCCAATAAATTCTGCTATATTGGCTTGAGTTTTCCCATCATTTAACAATAGTAATATCAAGATCCTTTCTCTAATATCTGCATTATCTTCTTCTTTTAAAGCTATTTGCAGTTTTTCTTTTTGCTCTTTTTGGAGATAGTTTTTGGCAGGCATTGCTTCTTGCTCTTACGGACAAATAAATTAATTATACGTTATTTAACTGCATAACAGCTTATCCCACCTTGCTGATAGCGCTTGAGCCAGCGATAAATCGTGGATTCGTCTCGTTCTAGCCGTTGGGCTAACTCGGTTCTTGTGTTGACTACTCGCGTTTTGAGCCAATAGAGCATTTGCAGCCGTTCTTTAGTGTGAGCCTTAACAGCTCGTTTGAGCCGATGTTGCAGTTCTGCTCTCGTCTCTTTAACTGCTACTTTGAATTGATTTGCCATAGCTGCACCTCCTGGCTTACCTCTTTCAATTTAGTGCATCTTCATAGGAATCTGGTATAAGGAAGATTCCAGTTGGAGCGCTGCCCTTAAAGGAATTCAATCAAGTTCAGGAGCCGCTTCTCCTCAAGAAATTATCTGATATAAAACGACAGCTAGAACTTGCTCAACTTCTTAAATCACTGAATCTGAAAGAACGAGTAATTAATTTATGGCTTTACCAAACTCAGTTCAAAAGAATTTTAGAGCATTGTTTGTATTATTTAGAATTAAAAGCTGATAGTGAAACCCTATATAAAATTGGTATAACTAAGCGAACAATTGAAGAACGAATGGTAGAAATTAGGCGCGATTTACGCTGTCATTACAAAAACATTGGACGATCGCACTCTCTTATCTTCGGCATAATCTCGCAGTTGGTTTACTCAGTTTCTGCCAGAACTGAGGAAGATCGCACCTTTGATAGGAATGCTATTGCGTTAGCACGTTGCAACTACGCCCAACGTTGAACTACATCGCCCGCGATCGCTTAAGAGTGCAACTTGTTATCAATCACTCTTGAGTGTTCCGCTCATTTACCCACTTCTGAAGCAGTTGCTCCACCAAAGAACTAACATCAGTAGACCGTCGTTGTCGCTTTGACTTGCGTTCATTAAGAAGTTCAGATTGCACCTCTAAAAGTAAATCTAGGGGAATATAAGCACTTATCTGAGTGTAGTCAGGGTTGCTGCGTCTGCCTCGTGGTCTGCCTGGTTTTCGATGCTCGACTGTATCTGATAGCGTTCCCTCTGGTTGTGCTGCCTCTTGTGTGAATTCTTCTTGGGGTTCCTTATCCTTAGAACGAGCTTGGGAGAGCAGGGATTTGAACATAGAAGGTTTGTCATCTTTTTTAGGGGTCATCGTAAAACCTCCTTGCCCATTGCCAAGTATCCTGACCATCCATCTTTTGCACGAGCATCGGGATAATTTTTGATCGTCGTCCCCAGTAGCGGCGCTCGCTCAAAAGCAACCAATCTTTTGATTTCTGCCTTAAATACAGGCAGTCCCAATTCTTCCAAAGATTTTCTAGCATCTCGTGCGGCTGTACTTCGCGGTGGAACCTGGGTGAGTAGGATTTTGAAAGTAGCACCCATTTGCTTTAACACATCTACTGTCTGTGCTAGGGCATCTAAGTCTAACGCCCGTGGGGTTGTCGGCAATACAAGCAGGTCGCATCCATCAGCTAATTCTTCAAAGTCTTTTGGAGATGGTCGAGCCTGGGTATCGATAACAATGTGGGTATAGTCTTTGATGTATTTCGGTGCCGCTGTTTCCGAAACAACCTTGAACGAAAGCTTCTCCGGTTTTGCCCAGGTTAGTGCTGAGCGATTTTTATCTGCATCAATGAGTAGCGTAGGTGCTTTCTTTTGGAGATAAGCTGCCAGATGAATGGCTGTAGTGGTTTTTGAGCAACCACCCTTTAGGGATGCGATCGCAATAATCATGCTAGTGCGTGAGAACTCTGCTATGGTTTTAAGCGAAACTCCGAAAATACGAAATATCAGAATTATGCGTATGCAAAATTACATAATTTTAGCTACTCAGCTATCTTCAAGTATGCCAGAATGAGTGGTTTAAACTCCACCCAGTTGGACTCTTTTAGGCGAAGTTACCCCCAACGGCTAACGCATTCATCAGAGTTTCGGGGTTGCTGCGTTGACCTGACCAAACACTGTTTTAGGTGGAGTTAGAATGAGAACCCAAGAATCTATCCCACTAATATCAAAAGAGACGGGGAAGTAAGGGCGG
>NZ_JACJON010000017.1 GCF_014695585.1 Microcoleus sp. FACHB-831
CCCGATTTCTCACCAATTGAAAATTGTTGGTCGAAAGTCAAAAGTATACTACGTTCGCTCAGTCCCAGAAATTATCCAGATTTAGCCAAAGCAATTGAAGAAGCTTTTAATAAAGTGTCTCTACAAGATATCCGTAACTGGTTTACTCACTCCTGTTACTGTACCTCACTAGAGTAGTAAACGCTATAATAGGCATGATGCCTATTATGTAGCAAAAATTGAAAATTTAGAAAAATTCAGGTTAGGCTGTTTCGCTTTAAGCGATCGCGCTCCTAAAAGTTGGTGGGTGTAGAGATGAGGGGAGCGATCGCGTGTTGGGAAACTGCTCTGCAAGTCATAGCCTAGTTTAATCGGGGTGGGGGTTGAAGGCTTGTCACGCAGCGGGCGATACTCGCAGAGCTACGGAAGATTGGCTACGCAGGAACTTCCGGAAAGAGCAGCAATTGAGTTGAATTTATTTCCAGAGAGAAACTAGACTTTGGGTTAAGTATCTAGACAACGACAAGGTAACGATAATGAAATTGGATCTACAGAAATTTTTTGACAGTTGCAATCCTAGCAAAACGCTAATATTAGAAAATCCGGAGGATGGACAATATTATATCGATTTTGCATCTGTGCGGGGAAGTAAAGTTATTAAAGAACTGGGGCGAACGATCGCACGACTTTCACCAAATAAGCCAACCTGCCAGTTGTTTACGGGGCATATTGGTTGTGGCAAATCTACAGAGTTGCGGCGCTTGGAAGCCGACTTAAAGAAAGAAGGCTTTCATGTAGTTTATTTTGAGTCCACGCAAGACTTAGACATAAATGACGTGGACATTACTGATATTTTACTGGCGATAACTCGTCAAGTGAGTGAAAGTTTAGAAACTATTGATATTAAGCTAAGACCAGGATATTTTACAAAACTGTTTGGTGAGATTAAAGACTTTTTACAAACCCCAATAGACGCTTCTTTGCAAGCAGAATTGTCTGTGGGAATTGCCAAAATTACTGCGAAAACTAAAGACAGCCCCAAGCTACGAGATCAGCTAAGGCAATATTTAGAACCCCGCACTAATAGTATTTTAGAGTCTATCAACGAAGAAGTTTTGGGACGTGCGACACAAGAGCTAAAAGGTAGGGGTAAAAAAGGACTTGTGGTGATTGTGGATAACTTGGATCGGATAGATCCGAGAACCAAAACTTCAGAGCGATCGCAGCCAGAATATATATTTATAGATAGAGGTGAACAGTTAAGAAAACTGAATTGCCATGTCGTCTATACCATTCCCTTAGCCTTGATTTTTTCCAATGAAAATGAAACTTTAAAGAATCGCTTGGGTGGCGGAGTAGCGCCCAAAGTGTTGCCGATGGTTCCGGTGCAATTGCGAGATGGTAGCGAATATAAAGAGGGAATGGAATTGCTGCGACAGATGGTATTAACTAGAGCATTTCCAGATGTTGATGCTTCTGCACGAATTGATTTGATTGGACAGATTTTTGATAGCCCTGAAACTCTAGATAGACTGTGCAGAGTCAGTGGCGGTCATTTAAGAAACTTGCTAGGACTGCTCTATAGTTGTTTACAGCAAGAAGAGCTACCATTGTCGCGAGACTGCCTTGAAGATGCAATTCGGGCATCGCGCGATAGTTTAGTTTTAGCGATTGATGATAATGAGTGGGAATTGTTACGTCAGGTTGTACAGCGGAAAAGTGTCAGCGGCGAGGTAGATTATGAAAATCTCCTGCGAAGCTTATTTGTATTTGAATATCAAGATAAGGAAGGGCGCTGGTTTGGGATAAATCCTGTGTTAGCAGAAGCAAAAAAATTTAAGCAGTGAACGATATGGAACGACCAGAAGATGTCGCCGTTCGTAATGAGCGATCGCTCAAAACTTTGCAGCGGGCGATCGCACTTTCTCAAGGGAGATTTTCCCTGATTTTGGTGCGATGTAACTACACAAGTTTGCGAGAAAGAATGCGATCGCAACTGCAAGAACACAGCGATATCGAGATTCGTTCGCTATTTCTGCACCAGGAATCCAAGACGCTTTATTCAACTATCAAAGCAGAAATCGGAGAGGAGGAGATTGCTGCTTTGATGGTTTTTGGGTTAGAGTCTGTAACTGCAATTGATGACTTGCTGACATCAACTAATCAAGTGCGGGATGAGTTTCGTAAAATTTTTTCGTTCCCTATTGTGTTGTGGGTTAACGATGAAGTTTTGCAAAAAATGGTTAAACTTGCTCGCGATTTCCACACTTGGGCAAGCGCACCAATTCAATTTGCGATCGCTGCTGATGAATTGAACGAATTTCTCAAACAACAGGCAGATTTGATATTCTCCAAAGTTTTAGAAGCTGGTTCAGATCGATTTTTAGACAATGCTGCTATTAATTTGGGAGTGGGTGCTAATTATCGGTTTGAACTAGAGTCAGCTTGTAAGGAATTGCAAAGTCGCGGTGAGTTGGAGCCAGCTTTAGAAGCGAGTCAACAATTTATTTTAGGACGCGATGCATATGTGAATAATGAGATGGAGCGATCGCGGCAACTCTACGAGCAAAGTTTGGCTTTTTGGCAGCAAAACGATGAGTTAGAAAAGCAAGCTTGTTTGCTATTTCATCTGGGGTTGTGGTGGCGTAGATATGCTGTCGAGCGCAGAGAGGCATATATGCCAGCCTGCCTTCAGGCAAGGGAACATTATAAGCAGTGCGTGGAGGTATTGCAGCAGGCAAAACGCCCAGATTTAGCAGCAAAATTTATCAACCCTTTGGCAGAAGTCCTGCAACAACTAAAACAGTGGGATGAGCTAGAAACTGTTGCCGAAGCCGCTGTTGAGTTGCACCAAATCTATCCTGATGCCCTCAGACTGGCGAATGCTTATGCCCTTATGGCTGAGGCGGCTTTGGCAAAATCGCAGTGGGCGAGAACTAAGGAATATGCAGAGACAGCGCTACAAATAACTGCCCAGAAGTCAGAATCTAATTCTGAAAATTTTGGCGCGAATGTGGTCTTGGTACGACAGCACTATCGGAGTAGATATTGGTTTCTGCTAGCACAAGCGCAACAGCGTATCGGAAGCTTACAAGATGCGCTTCAAAATTTAGAAAATGCAAAATTAAAATGCAAGCACGAGTATAGTCCGCAGCTTTATTTGAGAATATTAGAGGCGTTGCGATCGCTTTATTTTAACCAACATCGATATTTAGAAGCTTTTAATATTAAGCAGGAAAAACTTGCCGTTAAACATCAATATGGGTTCCATGCTTTTATTGGCGCTGGGCGCTTGCAGCCTCAACGAAAAGTAATTAATCCTGCTCTAGTTCCCGATCCTGCTGGCTCCTGCGATTCATCTATTGGCTCGCTAGAGTATCAGCAAGCAACTATTGCCCCAGAAATTGTTGCTTCTGGTCGCAAGCTGGATGTGGATCGGTTGCTTGAGCGCATTAGCCGCGATGATTGCAAGCTAACAGTAATTCACGGGCCTAGCGGTGTGGGCAAAAGTTCGCTAGTGACGGCGGGGTTAGTACCAACATTACATCAAAAAGGCGCGATCGCTGGCCGAAATATCTTGCCCGTTGTAGTGCAAGTTTATACGAATTGGGAGGAACTGGGGAAAAGTTTGGCAGCGGCGCTAGAGGAAGTTAGAGATATTCGCTTATCTGCCATACCAAATAGTTTAGAGGCAATTCTGGAACAGTTGCGAAAAAATGTAGAGCGCAATCTGTTGACCGTGCTGATATTCGACCAGTTTGAGGAGTTTTTCTTTAGTTGCCATACACCAGCCCAAAGACGAAAATTTTGGGAATTTTTGCACGTTTGTCTGGATACTTTAGATCTTCCCTATGTAAAGGTAATCTTGTCGCTGCGGGAAGATTACGTGCATTATTTGTTTGAGTGCGATCGCCTCAATATTTTAGAAATAACAAAAAATAACATCCTTAATAAAGAAATTTGCTATCCGTTTGGCAATTTATCACCAGAAGACGCTAAAAAGGTCATCCGCAGCTTAACCCACAACTCCTTTTACTTGGAAACGGCGCTGATTGATGAATTGGTGCGGGATCTGGCGGGAGAATTGGACAGTGTTCGTCCGATTGAGTTGCAATTGGTGGGAGCGCAACTACAAGCGGAGAATATCACAACGTTGGTTGAGTATCAACAACGGGGCACAAAGGAAAAGCTAGTCGAGCGATTTTTAGAAGAAGTTGTTAAAGACTGCGGCGCTGAAAATGAACGTGCAGCACAGGTAGTATTGTACTTTTTAACTGATGAAAACAACACGCGACCACTTAAGACTAGATCGGAGTTAGAAGCAGATATAGAGGCGGCGGATTTAGCATCAGAAGTTAAGAAATTGGATTTGGTGTTAAAAATTTTAGTTGGCTCGGGGCTGGTGTTTGAAGTGCCACAAATAGCAGGCGATCGCTATCAACTGGTTCACGATTATCTAGTGTCTTTCATCCGCCAACAACGAGGCTCGGAAGTAATCGCAGAACACCGAAGAGAAAAAGAGCAACGCCAGATTACTGAAAAGAAGTTAACCCAACTTCTGAAACGGCAACTGCAAGCAGCGATCGCAGCCGGATTTTTGCTGGCAATACTAGCAGCCTCGGCAGGGGGATTTGCAGTATACTCAGTATCTCAAAGAAAGCTGGCAGAAGAGCAAAGAAAACGCGCGGAAACTGTTCAAGAAGGCTTGATAAATGCCCTTAGCTCTTTTTCAGAATCCCTCTTTGCCTCGAATAACGACTTTGATGCGTTGATAGAAAGTGTGAGAGCGGGGGTACAACTGAAACTAATAGCCGGAGTAACAAAACCTGATACCCGTATTCGGCTTGAGGCGGCGCTGTTACAGGCGCTTTACCGAGGTAGCGAACGCAACCGCTTGCAAGGTCATAGCAAAGATATAATTAGGGTTAGTTTTAGCCCTGACGGCAAGGCTCTAGCCTCTGCCAGTTTAGACGGTACACTAAAATTGTGGAGCATTGACGGCAAACTGCTCAAAACCCTTAAGGGGGCAATTAGCATCAGTTTTAGTCCCGATGGCAAGACTTTAGCCTCTGCCAGTGGTGGCAAGACAGTGAAACTGTGGAACATTGATGGCAAACTGCTCAAAACCCTCACAGGACATAGCGAGGGGGTCTGGAATGCCACTTTCAGTCCCGACGGCAAGACTATAGCCTCTGCGGGTGATGACAAGACGGTGAAACTGTGGAGCATTGACGGCAAACTGCTCAAAACCCTCACAGGACATAGTGAGGGGGTCTGGAATGCCACTTTCAGTCCCGACGGCAAGACTATAGCCTCTGCCAGCTTTGACAAGACGGTGAAACTGTGGAGCCTTGACGGCAAACTGCTCAAAACCCTCACTGGGCATAGCGAGGGGGTCTGGAATGCCACTTTCAGTCCCGACGGCAAGACTATAGCCTCTGCCAGCTTTGACAAGACGGTAAAACTGTGGAGCCTTGACGGCAAACTGCTCAAAACCCTCACTGGGCATAGCGATGCGGCCACTAGCGCCACTTTTAGTCCCGACGGCAAGATTCTAGCCTCTGCCAGCTATGACAAGACAGTAAAACTGTGGAGCCTTGACGGCAAACTGCTCAAAACCCTCACTGGGCATAGCGATGCGGTCTGGGGCATCTCTTTCAGTCCAGACGGCAAGACTATAGCCTCTGCCAGTTCGGACAAGACAGTAAAACTGTGGAGCCTTGACGGCAAACTGCTCAAAACCACCACTGGGCATAGCTATCCGGTCACTAGCGCCTCTTTCAGTCCCGACGGTAAGACTCTAGCCTCTGCCAGTTATGACAAGACGGTGAAACTGTGGAGCCTTGACGGCAAACTGCTCAAAACCCTCACTGGGCATAGCGATACGGTCTGGGGCGTCTCTTTCAGTCCAGACGGCAAGACTCTAGCCTCTGCGGGTGATGACAAGACGGTGAAACTGTGGAGCATTGACGGCAAACTGCTCAAAACCCTCACTGGGCATAGTGAGTCGGTCTGGGGCGTCTCTTTCAGTCCAGACGGCAAGACTGTAGCCTCTGCCAGTAGAGACAAGACGGTGAAACTGTGGAGCATTGACGGCAAACTGCTCAAAACCCTCACTGGGCATAGCGATACGGTCTGGGGCGTCTCTTTCAGTCCAGACGGCAAGACTATAGCCTCTGCCAGTTGGGACAAGACGGTGAAACTGTGGAGCGTTGAGGGCAAACTACTCAAAACCCTCACTGGGCATAGTGAGTCGGTCCATAGCGTCACTTTCAGCCCCGACGGTAAGACTCTAGCCTCTGCCAGTTATGACAACACGGTGAAGCTGTGGAACGTTGACGGCAAACTGCTCAAAACCCTTTCTGGCCATAGCAATTCGGTCGATAGCGTCACTTTCAGCCCCGACGGCAAGACTATAGCCTCTGCCAGTTCGGACAAGACAGTAAAACTGTGGAGCCTTGACGGCAAACTGCTCAAAACCTTGTCTGGGTATAGCAATTTGGTCACTAGCGTCACTTTCAGTCCCGACGGTAAGACTCTAGCCTCTTACAGCGATGACGAGATGGTGAAACTGTGGAATTGGCAGGAGCTAGATTTAGATTATCTATTAATACGGGGCTGCGATCGCGTGCGTGACTATCTGAAGAACAACTCCACTCTGAGTGAGAGCGATCGCCAACTCTGCGACGGCATCCCCGCTCTCAAGTAGCAGTGCGGTGTAAATATCATATTATTAAAACTATGTCAACCATATTTTCTCTGATTGCGTCAGAGAAAAATGTTGCATTGCTGGGACAAAAGCGGCTGAAAGATCGTCCTGATCAGAGGGAATACCCCAGGAAGGTAAGTTAGTAGCTGGACTTGGTATCGGCTGACACGATCAGTCTCTAAGAACTCAAGGAGATCCTCAGTTTGACACTCCCGATCTTGGGCGAACCTATTCCTTATCGTCTAACAGATTGTTATTCACTGGAGGAAGCGGCTGCCCACCAATCTAACGCTAGGGGGTGGTGCCGCGTAAATGTGCGATGAAAAAGAAATTCTTGAATTTGATGATAGCGCTGCCCGTGTTGGTTGTCACGATAGGTCAAAACGTAGCAAATAGCGGTGGCATGAATACATTATATTTACACATTTCACCGCCACCAAATAACGCGAGTCAGATACAACTCGATAGTGAAGATCCAGCACCTATATTACTAGCAGCTAGAGATAGACGACAAGAAAATTGCAAGTGGTTGAGAATATGTCGTAAACCGAAGAAATAATCTGGCTTTTTTCCTGCGATCGCGCACAATTTGCAGGGCACGCCTAACCAAGCTTAAGCATATAAACCAAGGGCTATGATACTGGATCTACCAAGATTTTATAAAGCGTGCAACCCCGGCAAGCCGCTAATGGTGGGGAATTCCCAAGATCGGCAATACTATATAGATTTTGCCTCAGTTCGTGGCGGCAAGATTATAGAGTCGCTCAAAAGAACGATAGCACAAATATCCCCCGATGAACCAACTTGCCAACTGTTTACCGGGCATATTGGCTGTGGCAAATCTACCGAATTGCTGAGGCTAACAGCAGAATTAGAGCAACAGCAATTTCATGTAGTTTATTTTGAATCCAGCGAAGATCTAGAACTGCTGGACGTAGACGTAACAGATATTTTACTGGCGATCGCGCGTCAGGTAAGCGAAAGTCTCGAAGCGATAAATATCAGACTAACACCGCGCTATTTCCAGAACTTATTTAAAGAAATTGGCGAATTTTTGCAAACATCAATAGAACTGGGAGTAGAAGCAGAATTATCCACAGGTATTGGCAAAATAACAGCCAAAACAAAAGAAAGCCCCAAGCTGCGCCGTCGCTTGAGAGAATACCTCGAACCGCGCACCAGCAGTATCTTACAATCCATTAACGAAGAACTCCTCAAACCTGCGACCGAAGAACTAAAACGGCGCGGGTTAGCCGGACTTGTGGTAATTGTCGATAACTTGGATCGAGTAGATGTCCGACGCTTGCCATCGGGGCGATCGCAGCCAGAATATTTATTTATAGACCGGGGCGAACAATTACGCAAACTCAAGTGCCACGTTGTTTACACCATTCCCCTAGCCTTGATATTCTCCAACGATTCCGAAACCCTAAAGAATCGCTTGGGGGGCGGACTAATCCCCAAAGTATTGCCAATGGTACCCGTCCGCCTGCGGAATGGCAAAGAATGCCAAGAGGGGATGGCGCTGCTGCGACATATGGTGCTGGCGAGAGCCTTCCCCAACGAGACACGGGAAAAGCAGATAGAGTTAATTACAGAAGTTTTTGACAATCCGGAAACATTAGACCGCCTGTGCCGCGTCAGTGGTGGACATGTGCGGAACTTGCTGGGGCTAGTATTTGATTGTCTCAGGAAAGAAAATCCCCCACTGACGCGAGATGTATTAGAAAGCGCGATCGCGGAACGCCGCGATTACCTGGTAAACAGCATCACAGAGCGGGAGTGGGAACTGCTCAAAACAGTGGTGCAACAGCAAAGCGTAAGGGGAGATATAGAATACCAAAACCTGTTGAGAAGCATGTTTGTATTTGAATACCGCGATCGCGATGGGTCTTGGTTTGGGATCAATCCCGCTTTAGAAGAGGCAAATAAATTGAAATCATGGTTGACCTCCACAAACCTGAAGATGTCGCCGCTAACAACGATCGTTCCTTAAACACCTTAGAACGAGCGATCGCATTTTCTCAGGGAGAATTTTCCCTCGTTTTGGTGCGCTGTAATTATGCAGATTTGCGATCGCAGATGTTGCAACGTCTCCGAGAACGAGCGCGTGTTGCATTTCCCACCCAAATTAAAGAGCTAGTCTTACCCCACACCGTACAAACTCTTTACACAACACTGCACGCACACCTGGGACACGAGCCGCCTGCGGCATTAATGGTTTTGGGTTTAGAATCTGTAATCGCTCTAGATGACATTTTGACTTCCACAAATCTAGTGCGAGATGAGTTTCGCAAGCGGCTACCTTTCCCCTTGGTGTTGTGGGTAAATGATGAAGTCCTGCACAAGTTGCTTAGATTTGCGCCAGATTTTGCAAGTTGGGCAGCTACACCGATTAAGTTTGAAATATCGACCGACGAATTAATTAATTTCCTGGGTCAAAAAGCTGATTCGCTGTTTGCCGCAGTTTTGAGCGTTGATGCTTATAGAGATAAAAACGCCAATGTCGATACCCACAATCCGGCTTTCAATCTCACAATTGGTTCGCGCCATCGCTTAGAACTCGATTGCGCGTTAAACGATTTGGAGCGTAGCGGACAATTATTAGAACCCGAACTAGAAGCCAGCCTGAACTTTGTTTTTGGTTTAGATGATTATGCCAACGACCAAATAGATTCAGCTTTAAACCGTTACCAAGAAAGCTTAAGTTTTTGGCAGCAAAGCAAAATACCTAATTATTTAGAGCGCCAGGGGATACTGCTATTTCATATAGGTTTATGTTGTTGTCGCAATGCTGACAGGCATCGGTCAGAAAGCCACCACTATTGGGAACAAGCTAGACATTATTTCCAGCAATGCATTGATGTTTTTGAAGATGCGGGACGTCCTGATTTGGTGGCTCAGTTTATCAGCCAACTGGGCGAGGTCCTCGAACATCTAGAAGCATGGGAAGATTTACAAACTCTGGCACAAAATTCCTTACAGTTGCATCAAACTTATGGGACGCGAGTGCAATTGGCTCAAGATTATGGATTTTTAGCTTATGTAGCACTTAAGCATTCAAGATGGGCAGATGCTAACCAATTAGCAGATCTTGCACTATCTATTTTGGCAGAGTTTTTAGAGGATCGCACAAGCAATCCCGGTTCTCATCGGTTAATGTTGGCTCAGTTATATCGATTACTTTTAGTAAAATCGCAACGGCAGTTAGGCTACCTGTCGGAAGCTAACAATAACCTGGAAATTGCTAGCCTAGAACTAAAAAAAGCTATTGAAAAAAGCGATCATCGCTACGATCCGCAGCGGTATTTGCGGCTTTTAGAGTTAGTGCGATCGCTTTATTTTGAGCAAGGTAGATATTTAGAAGCTTTTAAACTTAAACAAGAACAAAGTTCTATCGAGCAGCAGTATGGATTCCGCGCCTTTATTGGTGCGGGTCGCTTGCAACCGCAAAGACAAGCTACAAATCCTGCTTTAATTCCAGTTGAGCCGCAAGGAACTGTTGCTAGGGAAATTGCTACTTCTGGGCGACAGCAAGATGTCAACCGCTTAATAGAAAGATTAAGCCGCAGCGATCGCAAACTTACTGTTATTCACGGGCCTAGCGGGGTGGGCAAAAGTTCGATCGTGCAGGCGGGATTAGTACCAGCCTTGAAACAAAGAAACATTGGCGATCGCATAGCCTTACCGCTTTTACTCCAAGGCTATACAGATTGGGTCAGAGACTTGGGTAAAGATTTAGCCGAACAGCTCAAAGAAACTCAAGATCTCACCTTGCTCCATCCCCTCAATTCTCCCGCAGCTATTATAGAACAATTGCGACAAAATGAAGAACGCAATTTGTTAACTGTATTAATTTTCGATCAGTTTGAAGAATTTTTCTTTGTTAGCCCGGATATACCAAAAAGGCGAACTTTCTACGATTTTTTACAAGCCTGCCTCAATACTTCCTTTGTAAAAGTTATTTTCTCACTCAGGGAAGATTACCTTCATTATTTATTAGAATGCGAAAAATATAATAATTTAGAAACAATTGATAATAACATCCTCGATAGACAAATAAGATACTATCTAGGAAATTTTTCACCGGAAGACACTAAATCAGTTATTAAGAACTTAACAGAGCGATCGCAATTTCATTTAGAAGATGCTCTGATTAATGAATTAGTGCGCGATTTAGCGGCTGACCAAGGAGAAGTTCGCCCGATTGAATTGCAGGTTGTGGGAGCGCAACTGCAAGCCGAAAACATCACAACACTACAAAAATATAGACAGTTTGGCCCCAAAGAAAAACTCGTCGAGCGATTTTTAGAAAAAGCTATAGAAGACTGCGGTACTGAAAACGAACGCACGGCTAGGCTTGTTTTGTACTTGCTAACCGATGAAAATAATACTCGTCCCTTAAAAACGCGGGCTGAATTAGCAGCAGATTTAGCTGGACTCGACGCTAATAAGTTAGATTTAGTCTTAGATATTTTAGTAGGCTCAGGCTTAGTATTTTTGTGGCCAGAAGTTCCGGCAAAGCGCTATCAACTGGTTCACGATTATCTAGTTCCTTTTATTCGGCAGCAAGAGCAACTTACCATTAGAGCAGAATTAGAGGAGCTAAGAAAAAGGGACAAACTAAGTAAGGCTGCTATTGAGCAACTCAACCAAGAAAAGCAACTATTAGCTCAACTGGCGGACGCAGAAGAAAAACAAAAGAAAAGCGAAGCTCGTTTAAATCGCGTCCTCAAATCTGCACTTGCTGGCTCGGTCGTAGCGCTAGGCGTACTGGGAATGCTAGCAATCTCAGCCGTGAGATCGGCGCAGCGGGCTGAAATAGCAGAAACTAATTTAAAATCTGAAGCTTTTCTGCTTTCAAAAGTAGAGCTTGGAGCATTAGTATCCAGCGTCCGGGCGGGTAAAAAATTACATGAAGTTGGAGGAGATCCCGATATTAAAATACAGACGGTGGGCATCCTCCAAAAAGCAGTTTATGGAGTGCAAGAAAGCAACCGCTTAGAAGGTCATAGCGATTGGGTTAGTAGCGTCACTTTTTCACCCGATGGCAGCACCATAGCCTCAGCTAGTCGGGATACAACGGTAAATCTCTGGCGGCGCGACGGCTCGTTAATTGCAACTTTAAAAGGCCATACTGCTGGGGTATATAAAGTAGCTTTTAGCCCCGACGGCCAGATAATCGCAACAGCCAGTGCAGACAAGACGGTAAAATTCTGGAAGCCAGATGGGACGTTGCTCCAGACCCTATCTGGCCATAGCGATCGCGTTAGCAGCCTCAGCTTTAGCGCCGATGGTCAGACTATAGCTACTGCTAGCGACGACAACACAGTAAAACTGTGGAAGCCAGATGGGGCTTTGATCCGGACTCTGCCAAAGCAAAGCGATATTATTTTGGATGTGAGTTTCAGCCCGGACGGTCAGACTATCGCGACAGCCAGGGGGGATAGCACAGTGAAGCTGTGGAAGCGCGACGGCACGTTGATTGCAACTTTATCAGGACATGAAGATGCGGTAACAAGCGTCAGCTTCAGTCCGGATGGTCAAACAATTGCCTCAGCTAGTGCAGACAACACCATCAAACTCTGGATGCGAAATGGTGTACTGCGAAGAACCCTAAAAGGGCATAGCGATATAGTATTCGGCGTTACTTTCAGCCCCGACGGTCAGACTTTAGCTTCAGCCAGCGAGGATAGCACCGTTAAATTATGGAGGAGGGATGGCGTTTTGATGAGAACCCTCCCAGGACACAACGGGAAAGTTTTAGGCGTCAGTTTTAGCGCCCAAGGCGATAAGCTTGCTTCGGCTAGTGCTGATGGTACTGTCAAAATCTGGAGCCTCAACAGTATGTCGCCTAACGCCCTCAAGGGGCATAGCAAAGAAGTATGGGGGGTGACTTTTAGCCCAGATGGGCAGACTCTCGCCTCAGCAAGTGACGACAAAACAGTGAAACTCTGGAAGCGAGATGGTAAGCTCTTAAGCACCTTGCAGGGGCATAGTGATGGCGTTAATTGGGTAAGTTTTAGCCCCGATGGTCAGACCATCGCCAGCGCTAGTTCTGACAAAACGGCTAAACTCTGGAACCGCGACGGTAGGGAACTCAAAACGCTCAAGGGGCACAGCGACGCCGTAAATAGCATAAGTTTCAGCCCGGATGGTCAGACCATCGCCAGCGCCAGCGATGACAAAACGGTGAAACTGTGGAAGCCCGACGGTTCCCTGGTAAGAACGTTGCAGGGGCATGATGGTTCGGTCAATTGGGTGAGTTTCAGCCCAGATGGTAGTACCATTGCTACTGCCAGCGATGACGCGACAGTGGGACTTTGGCAGCTAGACGGTACGGCGATCGCTACCTTGCAAAGGCATACTGGCCCGGTGAAGTGGGTAAGTTTTAGCCCTGACAGTGAGATAATTGCTACTGCTAGCGATGACGCGACGGTGAGATTGTGGAAGCGCGACGGTACGTGGTTGCGAAACTTGAAAGGCCATGCGGATACGGTTTATGCCGTAAACTTCAGCCCTGATGGTAAGACTCTAGTTTCTGCGAGTGCTGATAAAACCCTGAAACTTTGGAGCCTGGATGGTACTTTCCTCACGACTTTAGAGGGGCATACTGATGAGGTATATAGCGTGAGTTTTAGCCCAGATGGCAAAATGCTAGCTTCTGCCAGTCAGGATAAAACTATAATTCTGTGGAATTTGGATTTAGATGACCTGTTGGTGCGGGGATGCGATTGGCTGCGCGATTATCTAAAGAACAAACCCCAAGAAGATAGCGATCGCACTCTCTGCTACGGTATCGCAACTAGAAGGTAGGTGCTGCCTCGCACTGGTGGGGGTGTTGAGGGCGAACGTCTTTTAAATCAGTTAATTTAAATTATTTTATCGGAAAACTTTCCGGAAGAACTTGCTGCCGAAGTGAATAGTTAATAATGAGGACTAAATTTTAGTTGTAAGTATTCCTGAAAAAGCAAGCATAACTCCCCATACCTTGAGTTTGAATTTAGGGCGCGATCGCTATTTCATCCGCGTGCCTAAATACAGCCTTTTAATAGAAAATTTACCCTTAGAGGTTTAAGTTGTGAAAATAGTTGAATTTGAGTTGGAAAGCGGCGAATCAATTTTTGTAGAAGTCAAGGATACAGAACAAACTGATGGTCGTATTGGTTTAGGAGATGACTTAATTGAAAAAGCTCACGGAACTTTTGAGTCTGCCTTAGAAAAAGTCAAGCCTGTAGCTAATACTATTATCAATAAGCTGCGTAATCTCAACCAACCAGCCGACGAAGTAGAAGTTAAGTTTGGGTTGAAGATGACAGCACAAGCTGGGGCGATCGTCGCAGGCTTCAGCGGAGATGCTAACTACGAAATTACCCTAAAGTGGAAGCGAGATTCAAAAAATGGTGGCACAGCTTGAATCATCGGTTGTACGGATTTACTCGAATAAAAAACCAGATACTGTAGTTGGTGCAGGATTTTTAGTAGCTGATAAATACATTCTCACCTGCGCTCATGTAGTAGGATATGCACTTGGTATTGACGCAAAAACTTTAGAAAAGCCAACGGTGGAAATCTGCTTAGATTTTCCCAGACTAGAACGCGGAAACAAATTAACTGCGCGGGTGGATTTTTGGCAGCCTGTTAATTCATCAGAGTTGCAAGAAGACATAGCTGGACTGGAATTACTAAGTCCTCTCCCGGATGATGTAAAACCAGTAAGATTGCTTACACAAGAAGATTTATCGGGGCATAATTTTGAAGCGTTTGGTTTTCCTGATAAGCAACCTAACGGGGTTTGGGCTTATGGCATAATCCGCCCAAAAACAGCTAAAGGTTGGTTGCAAATTGAGGGAAAAACGCAAACTGGTTATAGGTTGGAACCAGGTTTTAGCGGTACGCCAGTCTGGGATTCGGATTTAGCTGGTGTAGCTGGAATGGCTGTAGCAGAAGATCCAAATCGAAAGGAGGCGAAGGTTGCTTTTATTATTCCCAGCGAGATGCTCATCAATGCATGGGATGTATTAAAAAAACAACCGCTCGCGTCTTGTCCTTATCGCGGTTTATCTGCTTTCAAACCGGAAGATGAGCCTTTCTTCTTCGGACGAGAAGATATGACAAATAATCTGGTAGAAGCAGTACAAAAAAAGCCTTTGGTTGCTGTAATTGGAGCTTCTGGTAGCGGCAAATCTTCCGTTGTATTCGCAGGTTTAATTCCGCGCCTATATCAGGAAAATACTTGGTTAGTTGTACATTTTCGTCCAAGCGATCGCACTCTCCCTCTCAATTCTCTGACAGCGGCGCTCATCCCGTTGCTGGAACCGAAAATGAGCAACAGCGATCTCTTGACTAAAGGCAATAATATAGCAACAGAATTACGAAAAAATTTAAAATTATCGGATGTAGTTGCTAGTATCTTAGAGACAAACAAGAATGCAACCCGTTTGCTTTTGGTTGTCGATCAATTTGAGGAGCTTTATACGCTTTGTCCTGATAAGCAAGAGCAAAAACAATTTTTGGATGTATTGCTGAACGCGATCGCTACAGATTACCACCAACGCACATCAAACTTTACCATTGTCTTAACTTTACGAGCTGACTTTTTCGAGAACGTGCTTTCATATAGTCTATTTGCGGACAAGTTGCAGCAGTTTTCTCCAGAAATTCTCCGCTCGATGAACCGTAAAGAATTGCAAGATGCAATTACACAACCCGCAGAAAAACAAGGCGTGAAAATTCAAGACGGTTTAACTCAGCGAATTTTAGAAGACGTTGGTGAAGAACCGGGAAATTTACCATTACTAGAGTTTGCTTTAACTCAACTATGGGAAAAACAAACTAATAATAAGCTAACTCATGATGCTTACGATGAAATTGGTGGTGTAGAGAAAGCTTTAAGCAAACACGCTGATGAAGTTTACAGTAAGCTAACAGAACAAGAACAGCAACAAACTCAGAAAATATTTATCCAATTAGTGCGTCCCGGCGTGGGAACAGCAGACACTCGCCGTCAAGCAACTCGCGCTGAAATTGGAGAGGGAAATTGGAATTTAGTCAAGTATTTGGCTGATGAAAGATTGGTTGTCAGCGATGGTCAAAAAACCATTGGAGAACTAAAAGAAGAAACCGTTGAAATCGTCCATGAAGCTTTAATTCGGGAATGGAAACTCTTGCAGCGCTGGATGGAACGCGATCGCGCTTTTCGCCTATGGCAAGAGCGAGTGCGAGTTTTAATGCATCAATGGCAGATTAAAAACAAAGATGAAGGTGCATTGTTGCGGGGAGCTTTGCTTGCTGAGGCAGAAGATTGGCAACAGAAACATTTAGATAAACTAAGCCATTTGGAGCGAGTTTTCATCCAGCTAAGTTTGGCGCTGCGGGATAGGGAAAAAAAAGATCGGGAAAGCAGACGACGAATGACTATCTTAGGGCTTGCCAGCTTTTCAGCAGTTACCCTAATTCTGGCTAGTGCAGCTGGGCTGGGATGGTGGCGTGCTATCAGCGGAGAAAAAAATGCCCCGATAATCGCTCGTAGGGAATCTTCCGAAGCCTTGTTTGCCTCAAATAAACAATTTGATGCACTGTTAGAAAGTATAGAAACTGGGAAACGCCTAAAACAAGGAATTGGTATAAATGCGGATACTGATATCCGGGTGATTGGTACTTTGCAACAAGCCGTTTACGGCGTAAGGGAGCGGAACAGTTTTGGTGGGCATACTAAGCAAGTAAACCGCGTACTTTTTAGCCAGGATGGCAAAACTATAGCTTCTGCCAGTGCAGATAGGGTTATCAAATTTTGGGATCTAAGCGGTCGAGAATTTAAACATATTGATACTCAAGGTGTTCAAGTTTTAGACTTCAGTTTGCAAAGCCAAACATTTGCTGTTACCAGCGACAATGGTACCATAATACTTAGAAGCTTTGACGGCAAAAATATCGGTTTTATTACTGACAATAAGCAGTCAGTGACTGCTTTAAGATTTAGCCGAAATGGTAGAACTATTGCTACTGCTAGCCACAATTTGAAAAACGATGGGAGCTTAATTAGCATCAATCTCTGGCAGCTAGACGGCACGCCTATTCAAACTTTACCAGTTAGTTCTAATAACTTGAAATGGATTAATAATCTTAGTTTTAGTCCTGATGGTAAAATGCTTGCTTCTGTTTACACCGACGGCACGGCTCAGCTTTGGACTTTAAAAGACGAAAGAGCTAAACCTATGCAAAGTTTCGGTGGCTCTATTAGCAAAGTTATTTTTAGTGACGACGGCAAGATGTTTGCCTCGGTTGAATTTGGGAAAGGCGTATTAATTTGGCAGAGACAGGGTGATAAGTTTGAACTTTTAGAACAGTTTGACAGTGATGGATACAAATTTGACACTTTTAGCCATTTTGACGTTGTAACAGCTAGTTTTAGCCCTGATAACCAAACTTTAGCTTCTGCTGGCCAAGATGGCACTATCAAAATTTGGAATATTAACTCTAGAGAACCACAAACAACCCTGGTTGGACACAGTTCAGAAATTTCGGACTTGAGCTTCAGTCCAAATAGTAAAATGCTAGTTTCAGCAAGTTATGACACAACAATCAAATTTTGGAGTCTTGAAGGTATCAAACCAAAAAAGTTAGATTTGGATAGTCGTAGCTCTTTGCATGATATAAGTTTAAGCCCAGATGGCACGAAGATTGCCACTGTTACTGGCGATAAAGTAATCAGACTCTGGAACATAAATGGCTCTCTCCATCAAGTCCTCCCAGGACAAGTAGATCCTCTAACTAAGATAAATTTCAGCCCAAACAGCAAAATGCTGGTCTCTAGCTCTGCCAAGATGATTCAAATCTGGAACCTTGATGGTACGAAGCCTAAAACGATAATTAAACAGGAAACTCAAAGAAATGGCGCTAATCAATTTGGTAAAGTAAGTTTCAGCCCCAACGGTAAGACTATTGCTGTAAGTCGTAAAGACGGGGTTATTAAACTTTTGAGCCTCGATGGCACCGAAATCAATACCCTTAAGGATGGTGGGACAATTTTCAGTTTTAGCCCTGATGGCAAAATTATTGCTTCTGCTAGTGGAGATCGTACTGTGAAACTTTGGAGTTTTGATGGTAGAGAATTACAACCCTTAAAAGGACTTACTTCTGCTGCAAACAGTTTGAGCTTTAGCCCTGATAGTAAAAGTGTTGCGGTTGGCAGTGAAGACGGAACTATTATAATTTGGAGCCTGAATCGGCGAGAATCTAAAACTATCAAAGGACATAACTCTGCTGTTAGCAGCTTAAGTTTCAGACCAGATGGTAAAATATTTGCTTCTGCTGGTGACGGTTATATCAAACTTTGGAATATGGATGGTAGAGAGCTTAAAAGCTTACCAGCTCGTAGTTATAATATGAGTTTTAGCCCAGATGGGAAAATGCTAGTTTCTGCTGATGGTCGCAATGTAACTCTATGGAGTTTGGATTTAGATGATCTACTTAGCCAAGCTTGCGATTGGGTGCGTGACTATCTGAAGAATAATCCCAATGTGAGTGAGGCCAATCGCCATCTGTGCGACGGTATCAGAAAATAAACAAGCAGCGATCGCACTGCACAACATTAACCCAAATCATCTAAGTCAATATTCAACTCGCGCAGTTTCGCCGCCAGTCTTTCAGCACGCTCAGAAGCTAACCTTGCTTGCTCTTGAGCTGCTGCTGCTTCAGCTTGGGCTGCTAAAGCTTCCTGTTGGGCGGCTAAAACTTCCTGTTGGGCTGCTGCTGCTTCGGCGATCGCTGCGGCGGCTTGCTCTTGGGCTGCTGCTGCTTCCTCATCGGGAGTTAAAATCATTTCTCCCGACTCAGTAAACCACCGCAACCAAATCCGGTTCACACCTTTATAAATACCTTGCCACAAGCCGAAACTTAACCCTAATTCTGGAACCAGATAGAGTTGGTCATCAGTTGGTGTCATCAGTTCGTAATGACCTCCAACCAGACGAAAAGGTTGAATTTCATTCGTATAACGACTGAAAACAATATAATAAGGAACGCGCAAAATCCGCTCGTAAACTTGCCATTTAGTCGGTGGTTTTCCTCTTTGAGAAACCGTCCGACCTAAATCTTCATCTTCCGTACTTGGCGACAATAATTCTACTACAACAAACGGACTAACCTGTTCTTGCCAGATGACATAACTCATACGCAGGTCATGACCTTCGTAGAGGCTGGGGACTCCCACCACAGCATACCAATCTGGGCGTTTGTACCAGTTGGTATGGCGGACATCGTAGTAAAGATTTAGGTCAGCAGCGGTAAATATCTCGTCTGGGCTATAGTTGGATGGTTTGAAAGTATCATCCAAAATACCTGGCTGGCGACCGTGATACTGATCGGGCAAATACTCTTCCTCTGGATTTTCGTCAGGTAGATCGTACATCGTCGGCAAAGTCTGCCGAGGTGAAAGAGGCGGTTCCGATTGGGGAGGTAGGCTTTGAAAGGTAGTCACGGCCAATCTCTAAGGTGTATATATTACAGGATATCAACTAAGATAAAAACCTATATCTTGCATCTCAATTTATGAATTTCTACCTCGGCATAGACTTTGGCACTTCTGGCGCACGGGCTATAGTTATTGATCCTGAAGGTAATATTCATGCTTCGTCGCAATATTCTTTTGATGAAGTGTCATATTTAGCTCTTAGCTGGAAGACGGCTTTGTTTGCCTTAATTGAGCAAATTCCTCAAGAGTTGCGAGGGGAAATAAGCGCGATCGCCATTGATGGTACTTCCTCTACTGTGTTGCTGTGCGATCGCGCTGGTAATCCTATTGATGAACCCATCCTCTACAACGATGCGCGGGGTGTGGAAGTCATGGATAAATTAAGGGAAATTGCTCCTCCCAACCATACTGTATTAAATGCCACTTCCAGCCTTGCAAAACTTTTGTGGTGGCAAAAAGCCATCCCCCTTGACCCCCCTTTCAAACGTGGGGATAGAGTAGAGTTATTCCTACATCAGGCAGATTGGCTGGCTTTTTTATTACATGGACAATTGGGCATTAGCGACTATCACAATGCTTTGAAATTGGGTTATGATGTCGAGCATTTGTGTTATCCAGAATGGCTGTTAAATTTGCCAATATCTAACTTACTACCTAAAGTTATCGCTCCTGGTTCTCCTATTGCCGAAGTACAACCTGAAATTGTTAGCCAGTTAGGATTAAGTAAAGATTGCCTTGTATGTGCTGGCACAACTGATAGTATTGCTGCATTTCTTGCTAGCGGTGCAAATTCTCCTGGTGAAGCTGTAACTTCCCTTGGTTCTACGCTAGTGCTGAAACTTTTAAGCCGCACTAAAGTAGATGATGCTAAATACGGAATTTACAGTCACCGTTTGGACGATTTGTGGTTAGTTGGTGGTGCTTCTAATACTGGCGGTGCAGTCTTGCGAAAATTTTTTACAGATGCAGAATTAGAAAATCTCAGCAATCAGATAGATGCAGAAAAGGAGAGCCAGCTTGATTATTATCCCTTGTTGAAAGAGGGCGATCGCTTCCCGATTAACGACCCCCATCTGCCGCCCCGACTTGAACCGCGCCCAGATAATCCAGTAGAATTCTTACATGGTTTACTCGAAAGCATAGCCCGCATTGAGGCACGGGGTTATCAATTGTTACAACACCTGGGTAGCACAGAGCTAAAGCAAGTTTATACTGCTGGTGGTGGTGCTAAAAATCCAGTTTGGGCTGCAATTCGCGGGCGTCATCTGCAAGTGCCACTTATCCCATCGATTCAGACTGCTGCTGCTTATGGCACAGCATTGTTAGCGATGCGGGGAATTAACAAATGAACCGCTAAGAATGTAAAATTATGAGATTTTTTTCCTTACTTTCACTTACTCTAGCAACTACCACAATAACCCTATTTTCGTCGGGCGGATTTGCGGCAAATGTCTTTAGAACAACTCAGCGGATGTCTGGTTTCTCACCAGATAGCCGTCATTATATACATCTCGAAAGTTCTAGGGACACGGGGCCAGAAATTCCTAAAGCACACTTACAAATTGTGAATGTACGTTCCAATGCTTGTGTTGAGGATGGCTGCTTAGAAACTGAATATGATAAAGACTCTTATTCGGTTCCTCTCAAGGCGGCTGAAGACGACTTGCTCAAGCGAACTTTAAATCTACGGCAGACTTTGAAGATGACTGCTTTAAAAACAGGAATAAAGCTGCCAGTTATATCAAAAGCGAAAAGTCCGGATGGAACTGAGAGCGTCACTGTCCGTTTAAATAAGCCTGGAGAAACTCTACAAATTTTCCTTCAGCAAAGGCACATCCCTTCAATCGTGCGTGGTGGCGCTGACGATGTAGATAGAGCAGCGATGCGTCTTTATGCTGTTAGATATTTAAATAATATTAATACAAGCAAACTGACGGTTGGTGACATCAACAAATTGCGCGATGCTGTCATAAATTACTCTATAAGAGAAGTGCGTTTGTCTCCCAACGGGAAAAACATCGTTGTTCTGCTTGATATGAATAAAACCACTTTTGATGGTGTGTTGCGGGCAACTTTGGTGCAGAGTTTTCCTCTGTGAACTATCAACTCAGACATTAAACCTAACAACCAGGCTAGCAAGGGAATTTATTCCCTTCCTAACTCGGAGGGGAGGCAGCAGCCCTCCAACCTCTCGTTCCCAGGCTCCAGTCTGGAAACAATAATATAGAGGCTCTGCCTCGATAATATAGAGGGCTGCTACCTCAGTTATTTAGCTAATCAACTCGTCGCAGTTGAGCAATTTTGGGGTCAATAATCTTTTGACCGATACCGGGGAATTTGATAGCAACAGTAATTTTATTCCCCGATCCCAAAATGTGGGTTATATTACCGATACCAAAACTTGGGTGAAGGACGCGATCGCCCACTTTCCAATCTTGTTTTGGTGCGCTAACCGTGCGGCTACTGCTGGTTTTCCTAGTCGGTGGTTGCTCAGATTGTGATGCTGCAACTGTCCTATCGGTATAATTATTATTTCCAGCATTAGATCTTATTAATTCTGCTGGTAACTCCTTAAGAAACTGAGAACGTATGGCTGGTTCTCGGTTCCCCCACAGGCGACGCGAAGCAGCATGGCTAATAAACAATTGTTCTTGAGCGCGGGTAATGCCAACGTAACAAAGGCGCCGTTCTTCTTCCAATCCTGCCGGATTGTCTAAACTGCGGCTGTGTGGCAACAATCCTTGCTCTAAACCCACCAAGAATACTATAGGAAACTCCAGACCTTTCGCAGAGTGCAAAGTCATCAGCGAAACTGCTTTTTCTCCCTCTTCTAAGTTATCCAAATCCGAGGCTAAAGAAGCTTGTCCTAGAAAATTTTCTAGGGTGGGTTCTTCATGTTCTTCTTCAAATTGCCGCACGGCATTATAAAGTTCTTGGATGTTTGCTAGGCGATTTTCCGCTTCATCTGTCCCCTGCTTTTCCAAGTCTTTGATATAACCAGAATCTTCCATCACCTGTTCGACAATTTGCGATGGTGGGATAGTTTCCATTTGCTGTTGTGCAGTGCGAATTACCTGCACAAACTGCATAATCGGTTTTGCAGTACGTCCGGCGAGGCTATTAACTGAAGTTTCATCGCTGATAATTTCCCATAGGGGGACATTCAATTCTTGCGCCGCAGTTTCCAAACGATCTACTGTAGTATCGCCAATGCCGCGACGGGGAGTATTTATCACCCGTTTGAGACTAAGTGAGTCAGACGGATTAACGATAAGTCGCAGGTAGGCGATCGCGTCTTTAATTTCCTTGCGATCGTAAAACTTCAAACCCCCAACCATCTGGTAAGTAATTCCCCACCTCACCATCAATTCTTCAAGCGGGCGAGATTGGGCGTTCATGCGGTAAAGTATGGCAAAACTACCCAAATCTAATTCTGGATTTTGACGAATCATGTTACGGATTTGCTTTACCACAAAATCCGCTTCATGTGTCTCGTCGTCTGCTTTGAAACAATAAATGTGTTCCCCTATTCCCCGCGTTGCTTTAAGGATTTTCTCAATGCGCTGTGTATTATTTTCAATCAGATGGTTAGCAGCTTGCAGAATATTTTCCCTAGAGCGATAGTTTTCTTCTAGCTTCACCATCGTGCGGGTATCTTCATCTTGCAAACCGTCGCCAAAATCTTCTTGAAATTCTAACAAAACGGTATAGTCTGCACCCCGGAAACTGTAAATAGACTGATCTACATCTCCGACTACAAAAATAGAGCGATCGCTCCAATCCCAGTTGCTCTTTTTCGTTTCTCCATTTGTAGTCAACAAACGTATGAGATCGTACTGAATCCTATTAGTATCTTGATATTCATCTGCCAAAATATGATGAAATCTTCGATGCCAGTAACCCAACACCTTCTCGTTTTGTTGAAACAATCGCACGGGAACCAGAATAAGATCGTCAAAATCTAAGGCGTTATTTTCTGCTAGCCTAGTCTGATATATATTGTAAACTTGGGCAATGGTTTTACCCCGAAAATTAGGTTGATCGTTCTCGAAGTCTTGGGGTGAAAATCCCTGGTTTTTGGCGTTACTGATCGCCGAACGGACGGCACGAGGTTCAAATTTTTTGTCATCCAGATTTAACTGTTTTGTGACAATTTCTTTGATAACGCTTTGAACGTCAGATTCGTCAAATATCGAAAAATTTTTATTCCAACTGCGTCCTTTTTCGTCTTGATATTTCTCGATATCAAATCTGAGGATACGAGCGCAAAGACTGTGGAACGTGCCAATCCACAAATCTTTGATATAACTTCTGTAAACTTGCGATTCTAGTTTTGTTTTATCCTCAGCTACCAATGCCTCAAGAGGCTTACCGTAGTCTTCCCTAGCCACTTGTTGGGCAAATAGTTTCTTAATTCGTTCTTTCATCTCCCGTGCGGCTTTATTAGTAAAAGTCACCGCCAGGATATTTTCGGGATCTACGGCGTGCTTGAGGATGAGATTGGCAATGCGATAGGTGAGCGCTCGTGTTTTGCCGGAACCCGCGCCAGCTACGACTAACAAGGCGCCGCAGTAATGTTCTACGGCTTTGCGTTGACTGGGGTTGAGGTGGCTGAGGAAGTCAGTGGTTTGAGTCATGGCTTGACTGGTGGAATCCGCTCATTTTAGGGCAACAGCCTTTCCGATAGCAGGGCTGCTTTGTGTTGAGGCTCCCGCAGCATCTACTTAGAAGAGCGTTCAGTGCGAAAGCCTATCTTATCCCATTTGAGCGCATCCAGCCGCTCAGTAAGGTGCAGCGACTGGTTCTTTATGAGGTAACGGGTAGGCGGGCTGTGAAAATAGACCCATGTCCGAGCTTACTTTCTACAACAATATCACCGCCCATCATTTGGCAGAAATGGCGGCTGATCGCCAACCCCAATCCCGTCCCACCGTACTTTTTGGTGGTTGAGGCATCCCCTTGCATGAACGCTTGAAACAACCGCTGCTGTTGGTCATCAGACATACCAATCCCTGTATCTTGCACGCGGAAGCAAACCCACTCAAACGATTTTTGGTTTGAGGATTCCGCACCTAGTTCGTGATGCTGTGCGAATCGCCGCTTCGCTAAAGCAATTTTGTGTATTAAATTTTTAGAGTGTTCGTCAATCCCCACAACATCCGATCCGCGATCGCCAGCCTCCATTCCAAAATCTAACGGGAATACAACATCGCTTTGCTCGCGAGTAACTTTCAGCGTCACCCGCCCTTGTTTGGTAAACTTAGCGGCATTGCTCAACAAGTTAAAAAGCACCTGTCGCACCTTAGTTTGATCGGCGTGCATGATATCGAGTCGGTCGTCAAAATTAACCTCTAAAATATTTCGGTTCTTCTCCACCAACGGCTTTACCGTAGCGACAACGCTATTAATTAGCGTCTTAATATCAAACGTTTCGGGGTAGAGAGTCATCTTACCCGCTTCAATCTTCGATAAGTCGAGGATGTCGTTAATCAGCGCCAGCAGATGCTTGCCAGCAGCATTGATTGACTGGAGATCTGTAATAAAATCCTCATCGTCTATGTTTAGCTCCTGGGCGTCTTCTTCGAGGAGTTGGCTAAAGTTAATGATTGCATTCAACGGTGTACGCAGCTCGTGGCTGATATTAGCCAGAAACTGGCTCTTTGCCAAGTTTGCGGCTTCAGCTAATTCTTTAGCGTGTTGCAGTTCTTGGGTACGCTGGGCTACCCGCTCGATGAGATGATTGAGGGACCTAGCTAACGACCCAATTTCATCCGAGGTTGTGATGGGGACGCGCAGATCGAAGTTTGACTGCCTAGCTACTTGCTTGGCAACCTGAGTTACATTTACCACAGGCTCAGCGATCGCCCTAGTGGTACGCAGCGCCACACTACCAGCAATCGCTACCGACATACACATACTTAGGATAATAATTAACTTCTCAAGTCCTTGTGCATCCTCCATCACTTCTCCCCCTTGCTGCTCCTGCTTTTGAGCAATGTCAAGGATGGTGGCCAATTTTGCCCGCAGCTGCTCTAGTTTAATCGCTTCCTCCCCACGCACCAGGATCAGTAGTTGTCGTCGTACTGACTCAACTAACTCTGGCTGGACTTGCGCTGCGTCGAGTTGCTGCAAGGTTGACTCGATTTGCTTTGCGTATAATTCTAAGCTAGCCGCGTAAGCCTGCAATAAACCCTTTATACTGCCTGGGTCTGCGGCTAACCAAGCGGGATTGCTATCTATGAAGCGTTCAATTTCAAGGCCCAGTTTCTTACTCCGGGCAATACTCTCACGAAACTGGGCTTTTTCTGTCCGCAGCCATTGCCGATCGTCTACTACAGAAGCTAGGTGAGAGCCGTATAACTGCGCGCCTACTACCGCATCCTTAAAATTCCCCAACAGTTGTGCTTGTATGTGGGCATCATTTAGTTGCTCTACTCCCCTACCCTGGTAGTAGTCTGCAATTACCAGCCCAGTAAGCGATCCTAAAAAGCCAATCCCAATTGCCAAGAAATACCCGTAGCCTATTTTTTGGTGAATGCGCCACGAACTGACTTTGAGCCTTTTATAGGTGAGAGCTTTTAGATCTCGGCTGGTAGACGAAGGTTGAGTCGGTAAAACTTTTTTGCTCTTTGTGTTGCCGTCAGCAGAGGTTGATTCTTGAGGTTGCATCGTGTCGAAACTCCTTGCCCTCCTGCGAAATAGCGATCGCATCAGCCTAGCTACTGAGATCGCATCAAGTGCCGATCAACACTCAACCCCACTTTTCTCAGATCTGTGATTTTCCGCACAAGTTCTAAGTTGTATGGTGTTTATGCCTAATCCTAGCACCGATTGATTTAACCCTGGAAAACTAAATCAAGCTCGCTAAATCCGAGTGTCTTAAATAAGATAGCGCTTAACTCGTTAAGTTTCCAAAAACGTAACACTAGCCAATGGCTACCTCTGGCGATGCCACATTGGGAATAGGCTATTAAATGTGCTTTCCCCATATGACTCGGAATCTTTTGTCTAGTTCTAGCTTAAATACCTGGAATCGCTTGAAAATATTGTCTTTAGTCGTTGGTTTATTCGGTCTCACGGCTTGCCAATCAGTTCCGATTAATCAAGAAAAATTAGTGCGAACTCTCACGGTTCCCGGTAAAGGAAAAGTCAATATCCCCACAACCATGACGCAAGTGAATCTGGGCGTTCAGGTGCAGGGTAAAACTTCTGCTGAGGTGCAACAACAGGTAGCGCAGAAGTCGTCTGCGGTTGTGGAACTACTGAAATCGCGCAAGGAAGTAGAAAAACTCGAAACCGCTGGGATTAACCTCAACCCCGACTATAGTTATAAAGATGGCAGGCAGACTTTAGTGGGATATTCTGGCAGCAACATCGTCAAATTTAGGGTTCCTACCGAGAAAACCGGGACATTGCTGGATGAAGCGATTAAAGCGGGAGCAACTAGGATTGACGGACTTAGCTTTGTCGCCTCAGATGAAGCGATCGCGATCGCTCAAAAACAAGCTCTCAAAAACGCTGTTGAAGATGCCACCAAACAAGCCGATGCGGTTTTGGGTGCCTTAAATCTCCGCAATCGCGAGATTGTCAACATTCAACTTAATGCAGTCAATCCTCCACAGCCGATACCTATGCCAGCTATTGCTGCTGAAAACTTTGCTAGTAAGCAGAGTATGCGCGATACACCTGTTGTAGGTGGCGAACGGGAGATTGAAGCTTTCGTTACTTTGCAAATTAAATACTAGAGCACTAAGGTGGGCAACGCCCACCTATTAGCTTCTAATCTAAGTTAATCCAAAATCCAAGTCAGCCTTCGATGAGTTTTTTGATAAAAAACGCGATCGCCAATCCAAAAACAAGCCAGGTGCAAGCAATCAGACTAGCAGCTACCCAATTAGTAGGTTTACTTTGACCCTGCGCGATCGCTGTTTCCGCTTTTTCCTGACACTCTACCATCACGTTTTGAGGAATGATCCGCAAAACTAACATTATTCCCAATGGCACTAATATCAAGTCATCCAGATAACCCAGAACGGGAATAAAATCTGGAATTAAATCAATCGGACTGAGGGCATAACCAACAACTATAGCCGCCAAAACTTTCGCATATAGGGGCACTCTCGGATCTTTATATGCAAAGTAAAGGGCGTATATTTCTTTTTTGAGTTGCCTAGCCCGTTCTTTCCATGCCTGCATCGCTTTTTTGGAGATTACGCGATCGCCTACCTATAAGTAGGGCGGGCAGTGCCCGCCCTACTTACTGTCTTATCCCTTTGCAACTGAAAGCGTCTGCGAAAGCGCTTCCTTCAACAAAACTGCCTTGTCAGTCTGCTCCCAAGGCAAGTCTAGATCTGTACGTCCCAAATGGCCGTAAGCTGCTACATCTTGGTAGAAACGCCCTCCTCGTTCTCCTGGTAGACGCTGTAAATTAAAAGCCTCTATTATCCCAGCCGGACGCAGCTCAAAATGCTGTTTCACCAACTCTAGCAACCGCTCATCATCTACTTTGCCAGTGCCGAATGTTTCCACCAAGATGCTAACAGGGCGAGCGACCCCAATTGCATAACTTAGCTGGACTTCGCACTTTTCAGCTAGACCTGCTGCCACAATATTTTTAGCCACGTAGCGACAAGCATAAGCTGCACTGCGGTCTACTTTTGTGGGGTCTTTACCAGAGAACGCGCCGCCCCCGTGACGGGAATATCCACCGTAAGTATCCACAATAATTTTGCGACCAGTCAGACCGGAATCCCCTTGGGGACCACCGATAACAAATTTACCAGTTGGGTTGACAAGAAAGCGGGTTTCTGCATCAGGCTTGATAGCACAGTCTGCAAAAACTGGTTGTACGACTGCGGCCCACAGGTCTTCTTGAATTTTCGCTTGGACGGCAGCTTGATCTGTGATGTCGCCAATTGTGGCAGTGTGCTGAGTGGAAACTAGGATAGTATCTATGCCAACGGGTTTGCCGTCTTCATAAATAACCGTAACTTGAGTTTTGCCATCAGGACGCAGGTAAGGCAACTCCCCTGTTTTTCGCACGGCTGCCAATCTACGGGCAATTTTGTGAGCGAGACTAATAGGCAAGGGCATGAGTTCTGGGGTTTCGTTGCAAGCAAAACCGAACATCAAGCCTTGATCGCCCGCACCGATTGAGTCGAAGCTCTCTTCGCTCGTCTGTTCCCTAATTTCCTGTGCGCTGTTGACTCCTTGGGCAATATCAGGAGATTGTGCGTCTAGAGCAACTAAGATCGAACAGCTATTCGCAGAAAAGCCATTTTCTGAATCGGTGTAGCCAATTTCAGCAATCTTCTTCCTAGCCAAATCAACGTAATTGACCTGGGCTTTTGTGGTAATTTCACCAGTGATCAGCACCAAGCCAGTGTTGACGACAACTTCGGCGGCGACTCGGCTGCGGGGGTCTTGGCTGAGTAGCGTATCTAAAATAGTGTCGGAAATCTGATCGCAGATTTTATCTGGATGTCCTTCGGTAACGGACTCTGAGGTAAACAGGTAGCGACGAGACAAAGGGCAATTCCTCCTGGAAGTGATGGCTAGGCTAACCAACTATTCGGGATTGATTGAGCTAATGTAACCTGCAATCATAGCATTGCTACCCTTGAGATTACCGCCCTAATGCGAATTACTCTGCATATAAAACTCAGCATCGGCATTTGAGGGGGCGCGGTAGCGAAGTGGTAAGCGATCGCTACCAGTTTTTATCTCGCTTAGCTTTGATATGCACAGGGATAGGGGATTTTTCTACTAGGACAAGGACAGCAGGCTGCTCATTTAGTTGTAAACCCGAATAAGCAACTTGACCTATTCTTATCTGTTCGTGTTCCTAACTAAGATATTTGGTGTTGCTAGTAAGGCTATATTTACTGCCAAAAAAGTTAACTTTGTTAGCACTGGAATTAATATTGCCCCAGCGTTAATAAGAGTACCAACATCAAGAGCGATCGCGCCCCGCTTGCCCGATTTAGATCTAGCATTTAGACTAGCAGCCAAGGTATCAATTATACTGCTATTAACAGTAATATTGCCTACTTTACTTTCTCACCAACTTGATAGCAACAAGCGAGGAAAAATAAAAAATAAACCTTATTTATCGATTTGGATTTCATCGAGTTGAGCGATCGCTACATCTGCCGACTTTAAATGCGCTGCTTGCGGTTTCCCCCAACAAATACCAATACACCCAGCTGCACCCGCATTACGCGCCATCTGAATATCACCCGCCGAATCCCCCACCATTAGCGTCGCATTCGGTTCTACTCCCAATCTCTGACAAGCTTGCAAAAATAATGCCGGATCTGGCTTACTAATACCTTCATCTACTCCCATCTGCAACTGGATGTAATCGCTTAATTCATGGTGTTTGACAAAAGCTTGCACTCGCGAAGTATTAGATGCTGAGAGAATGCCTAATTTCAACCCGGCGTCTGAGAGGAATTTCAGCACTTCCAGACTGCCAACAAATAGGGGAGAAGGGGTAAATTTTTGCATAACGAGATCGGCTTCTTCAAAAGCGCGACGCGCGATCGCCAGCGATTCCAACCATCCTCTACCAGTTTCGGCAATATAAGCAGCGGCGGCAATCTCACACTCCCGACGACTGCCAACAGCCAATAACCCAGTGGGGTCGAGTTTACCTTCATTAATCCCAAAAGCCATTAACAGTGGGTCGCCTATTCCCGGAATTTGGGCATCGATTATGCGCGATCGCTTTTGTCCTATGTTTCTTATGTAATCCTCAGAATCTTCCAGCGTACCGTCTTTATCAAAAATCACTGCTTGGATATTTGGGAACGTAAATTCCCGACAACGAATAGTTACCAACTTTTTCAGCTCCACATTAAACAAAAGTAACTGAGAGACGCGAGGAATTGCAGCTTCCGACTCCCATCCCATGCAGCAATAAAAAAAAGAGGGTGGTTCCCTCTTCCTATCATTGTTTACAAAACACCGACAATATAAATCTATTCGTCTTCAGTAGCGGAGGGCAGCTCTAGATCTTCAGGTATTTCGATATCTTCTTCTGCAACCTCTATTGCCTCTGGGGCATCATCGACGGGAAGGGTTATGCTAGCAGGAGGAATGCCTTGCTGTTGTGCCCGCATTTTCTCGCGGTACTTAGCAGCCATTTCTTCTGCCTTATCGTAGACGCGATCGCGGTTCTTGATCATGTCTCCGGGTTCTGGCTCTAGCTGCTTAGTTGACAGCGAAATCCTACCTCTCTCAGCGTCTAAGTCAATGATCATCACTTTCACTTCATCATTGACATTGAAAACGCTGTGGGGTGTATCGATGTGGTCGTGGGAAATTTCCGAGATGTGCAGCAGACCGCTGACACCGCCAATATCGATGAAAGCACCGTATGGCTTGATACCGCGAACGGCACCAATCACCACCTCGCCTACTTCCAGACGGTTCATCTTACGCTCAACCAGCGCCCGACGATGGCTGAGAACCAGACGGTTTCTGTCTTCGTCTACCTCTAGGAATTTTAGTGGTAGTTCTTCGCCTACTAAATCTTCCTTGGGTTTGCGGGTACTGATGTGAGAACCCGGTATAAATCCGCGCAATCCTTCAATGCGTACCAGTGCGCCGCCGCGATTGGTAGCGAACACTTGCGATCGCACCGTTGCGTCTTCGGCTTGCAGCTGGCGCACCCGCTCCCAAGCTCTCATATATTCGATGCGACGGATGGAAAGCGTCAGCTGTCCATCTTCATTCTCATCGGTCAGAATAAAAAATTCCCGTGTCTCGTTCGACTGTAATACTTCATCAGGGCTGTCAACTCTGTTGATTGACATCTCCTGAATAGGAATATAAGCGGCAGTTTTAGCACCAATGTCAATCAGAGCACCCCTTGGCTCGATGCTGAACACGGTTCCGGCTACTATATCGCCGGGGCTAAAGTGGTAGTCATACTTGTCGAGTAGGGCCGCAAAATCGTCGAGACTAAAGCCTATTTCTGTAGCGGTTGTTTTCTGATTGACCATGCGAATTGATTCCTAGTGGTTATCTCCGTAGTGAATGTGCCTCCTGTCGATGTACACGCCTGCTTTGAGCAGCTTACACCTACATTCCTCTGTTCATCCCTATTTTAGGAGATTGAAAAGCGATGAGTCAGAGTCCAGACTTGCTATTATAGCCTATCTAAATTCCTTGTTAGCCCCGCGTTATCAGGCAAACACTCAATTAGACACCACTTCAGTACCTTGATTCTGATGGTTGTTCAGCTGCTCTAGGTACTTAGCAGCCATTTCCTCAGCTTTTTGATAAACAATCTGAGGATTTCTCAGCATATCACCCGGTTCTGGTTCCAGTGCCTTTGTTGAGAGGAAGATGCGACGCCGCTCCACATCTATCCAAACGATCGCCGCCTTCACTTCATCATTTACCTTGAAAATGCTGTGAGGCGTATCAAAGTGGGCGTGTGATATTTGATCCACCTGTAGCAGGGCGAGGATGCCTCCAATATCAATAAATGCACCGTAGGGTTTGATACCCGCTACTGTACCGCACACAACTTGACCCACTTTTAGCTGGTAGAGCGGATCGCGATCGCCCAACGCCTGACTATGGCTGAGTACCAGACGATTACGGTCTTCATACACCATAACGAACTTTAGAGGGAGTTCAACTCCAAGTAACTCTTCTTTGGCTTCACTGATGCTGATGCGGTAATAGGGAACAAAGCCGCTCAACCCTTCAACCCTTACTATTAATCCACCTCGCTCGATTCGCCAAACCTTAGCGTACAGGGTGATATCTTCTGCTTGCAGCTGACGTACTCGTTCCCAAGCTAGCTTTTGCTCAAGGCGTCGGATGGAAAGGCAAAGTATGGGATTCCCTTCTCGATCGTACTCAACCACAATCAAGAATTCGCGGGTTTCATTTAACTGCAATACGTCCTCTGGACTGTCAATTTCGGCGATTGACATCTCCCGCAGCGGAATATAAGCAGCAGTTTCGACACCAATATCAATTAGAGCGCCCGTCGGCTCCAGTCTAAACACCGTCCCAACTACAATATCGCCGGGATTAAAGCTATATGTTTTAGAGTTCAAAAATGTTCGGCTTAACTACCGCATCTCTAACTCAGACCATAGCATTTTTGTCAAGAATATTATTACCAAACAAATTAAGATTGAGTCATCAAAGATGCGGATGCTTCCTCTTCTATCGCCTGGGATGAAGATGATTTATCAACGCATTCTGCATCAATTTCACTCGTGTGGCTTTTCAGGCGATCTAATGTTTCCACAAAATCGCGGATGCCTTGGAATTGTCTATAAACTGAGGCAAAGCGGACGTATGCGACTTCGCTAAGACCTTGCAGATGATGGAGTACCAATTCGCCAATTTCGTTGCTGGTGACTTCGCGAACACTTCGCTGCTGCAATTCTGCTTCAATTTCATCAACCAGTGCTTCTAGACGCACTTGGGGAATGCCTGTTTTTTCGCAGGCATGAATTATTCCGCGCAGTAATTTTGAGCTGTCAAAAGATTCCCGACGATCGTCGCGCTTGATGACGGTAACGGGAACAAATTCAATGCGTTCGTAGGTAGTGAATCGATGTTTGCACTGCAAACACTCGCGGCGACGCCGAATACTTTGCCCTGCTTCAGTTGAACGGGACTCAAGAACGCGGCTATCGGTATGCTGGCAATAGGGACATCGCACGCTCGAAGCCTCTGCTGCTGGGTGGACTCTTTCTCGGCAAATCCGATGATATGTAGAGACGCGATCGCGAAGCTTATCTAGGGTCGTTGCGTGTCTTTCGGACATACAACTCTCGCCCTTGTCTCTACAATGTTGTACATAAATGCGAAAATGCAGAGCCGATTTTATCTATCCGCCGACCGTTAGGAAGAGCGGAGAGAACCTTGCGGCTCTGGGCATTTAAAATTCTATTGATTTGTAGCGATCGCATCGAAGGGCGATCGCGTTGACAAGGAGCTTCTAACTTATAGCGAAGCTTGTCTTCGCTACTTCTTCTCGATGCGGGGGGGTTCGCGAAATGCGATCGCAAAGAATAGCGTTCCCACCGCTAGGGTCAAAATCAAGATGTAAGCAATGGCTTCCATATTTAAAATTCCTGATTGTTCGCTTAACTACCAGTTTACCTCTAAAGGCAAAATGTAAGAGGTAAAAGGCAAAAGAGAAGATTCCTTTTCTTTTGCCTTTTGACCTCGTTCCCTGTCTGAGACTAGGAATTCTTTTACCTTTCTAGACTGCTTCCTTACTACGAGTGCTCTTGTCACCCACTTTCTGGAACAGACCCCATTCGACCTGCTCTTCCATGTCTTCCTCAACACCAGCAAAGACATCGCGGAACAGAGTCCGAGAACCGTGCCAGATGTGACCGAAGAAGAACAGAAGGGCAAATACAGCGTGTCCGAAGGTGAACCAACCGCGCGTGCTGGTGCGGAACACCCCGTCAGACTTCAAAGTTTCGCGGTCAAATGCAAACACTTCACCCAGTTGAGCCTTGCGAGCAAACTGCTTGACTTTAGCTGGATCGTTAAATGTTTGACCGTTGAGCGCGCCACCCGCTAAGGTAGCCGTGACACCTGCTTGTTCAAAGCTGTACTTGGATTCTGCGCGACGGAACGGAATATCAGCGCGAACCACACCATCTTTATCAGTCAAGATGACTGGGAATGTTTCAAAGAAGTTGGGGAGACGGCGCACCGTTAATTCCCGACCTTCAGCATCCTTGAATATCGGATGGCCTAGCCAACCCTGAGCAATACCATCGCCCTTGTTCATAGGGCCTGTACGGAACAAACCGCCCTTAGCGGGGCTGTTACCAACATAGTCGTAGAAAGCTAGCTTTTCAGGAATTGCTTCCCAAGCTTGTTCAACGCTTTGTCCTTCAGCTACGCTAGTTTCGACGCGACGGCTAATTTCCTGCTGGAAGTAACCGCTATCCCACTGATAGCGCGTCGGGCCATACAGTTCTATGGGGGTGGCGGCGCTGCCGTACCACATCGTACCTGCAACAACGAAGGCAGCAAAAAATACTGCTGCAATACTGCTAGAAAGTACGGTTTCAATATTACCCATCCGCAGCGCTTTGTAGAGCCGCTCTGGTGGCCGAACCGTCAGGTGAAATAAACCAGCGATGATGCCAACAATACCAGCAGCAATATGGTGAGCCACAATACCGCCAGGATTGTACGGGTTAAACCCATCTGGCCCCCACTCTGGCGCGACGGCTTGGACGCTGCCAGTTAAACCGTAGGGGTCAGAAACCCACATTCCAGGGCCAAATAGGCCCGATAGGTGAAATGCACCGAATCCAAAACAGAGAAGACCAGACAAGAACAGGTGAATGCCAAACATCTTTGGCAGGTCTAGTGCAGGTTCTCCGGTGCGAGGATCTCTGAAGAGTTCTAGATCCCAGTAAACCCAGTGCCAGCAGGCAGCCAGGAATAACAAACCTGAAAGGATGATATGAGCGGCAGCAACACCTTCAAAAGACCAGACACCAGGATTGGTTGCTGGGCCTCCAGTAATGCTCCAACCACCCCACGATTGGGTAACGCCCAATCGTGCCATGAAGGGCATGACAAACATTCCCTGACGCCACATTGGGTTCAATACGGCATCGCTGGGATCAAAAATTGCTAGTTCGTAAAGGGCCATTGAACCAGCCCAGCCTGCCACTAGGGCAGTATGCATTAGGTGTACAGCAATTAATCTGCCTGGGTCATTCAGGACGACTGTATGTACTCGGTACCAGGGTAGTCCCATTGACTACGCTCCTCCTCGATTAGTGATGTCTACTTTGACGCCTATGCTCGGTCTTTTCTTTAATTGCTAGAGTCTACTGCTCTAACGTCTCAGTCAAGAAAAATGAGAGTGTTTAAAGAAGTTTGACATTTCCTCACTCCTCTGACAAGGATGGGAGTCCTAGCGTCACCGCCAGGGTTCCGTGCTTGTAAAGATCTTACTGACCCTGAATAAGTCGCCTCATCGGGGGTATTTAAGTCTTTTCTTTACAAGCGTCGCCATTCTCCCTTGTCCGGGGTACTCAATAGTTTCTGACTTTTTAGGTTGTCAGGAGTTATCGAAACCTAGCCAACTTAAACAACTGGTCTGTATCAGCGTCCCCCTATGCAGGCACAAGACAAGACTTTTCAACTATTTAGGTCGGTAGGCAGATACTACTTCTGAGTATTGTTCTAAATTATATTGCGGATCGTCAAGTAAGATTGCAGTATTCTCATAGTTTCCACTAATCTTTGACGATTGCTTGTTGTCAGCTCTTAAGGTCCCTAGTGGAGGGATGAGGAGTCAAGAGCGATCGCTGCTGCACCAATGCCTCCATGTGCTACCCCAAGTTAGCACCTGCTGTACTTAATCGCTCGATGGCATCTTCAGCACTGATAAGCCGTTTTAGCACGACTTGACCAATGGTATTAGCTGCAAGATCGGTTAGTGCATCACCTGTAGGCTTTACTTCGACCATTAAAACGGCTTCTTCGACCTTATACAGCCATAATTTTTCACCTTGCTCGAAGATGCAAAGGTTCATCTGCAAAATGTCGGGTTTGCGTCGCCAAGCATTCTCGTTCCACAAGCCGCCGAACTCCCACACTCTGCCAACACTCCATCCATCAGATAAGAAGAAATACTTCACAGACAACTCTTGCCACTAGACTTAGAACTTGCTGTTTCCAGAATTAGCACGGGAATGCCCCTTCTTTAAATCGATCAAGATAAAATCGGCTGCGTTTACCAATAACTACCTAAATTTCTCACCTATATTGACAAGGCTGGCCCTACTCTTGCCCATAAGCGTATATGGGAAATATTACCATCCCACAAGCAGAAAATTTTTAGCCCCTCCCTGGGCGATCGCGTGGTACGAGATTGGCTATATTATCCCTCAAGGGACGCCTGGGGTATGAGCGGCGCTTCAGATATGCACCAACTCTAAAAGTGGGGCATATCTGAAGCGTTGCGACCATAAGTAGTAATTAATGACTGCTGACGCTATTGAGTGCATAGCAAGGATAGCTATTTCGAGCAAAAAGCGCGTCGAAACAAACAAATTTATTTTATACAATCTACTAGCTACATTTTTACCTTATTTTATTAAATCTTGGATATAAAAATATTTTTTTATTATCTTATTGCCTAAAAATTAAAATTATTGCCTTGCAAGTGATTGTTATTATTCGCTAACCTTATTTAAAATTTTAGTATGGCATAGTTTTTTTAAATGCCTAGTCCAGAAACTGCAAAGATTATTTTGCTAAAACTGACCTTCGGGCTAGGCTGCAATAGGGTAAATTCTTATGCTACCCAAACTATATTACCCCATTCATCAAAATTGAAAAGGCGTTTTTTTTGCAATTATTTTGACCATAAGGCGAAGTTACATCTTTTTGAGGTGGGATAAAGCGCCATTATGTGATGCTGGTTACTCAAGCCTCGTATTAGGCTGCTTGGTTAAATTTAGGTAAAGACTATTGCTATTTTATAGACATAAAATTACTATTTGCACAGAGGGGTCAACAATAATAAATTCCTAGCAAGTGGTGTAATAGAAAACCTTTTAATAAAAACTTATGGAGGTAAGCATGGCAAGAAAGATTACCAAAATAATTGCAGTAGGAGCTACATTCCTGGCGACGCTGGCGGTAAGTCTATCTCCGGCTAAGGCGATTGTGGTAAATGTTGGCTTTAGTTCCTACGCGGGCAATGGTAGTTTTAAATTAGACTCCGATCTGATGACTACAAATAATCAGAATTTGGGGGAATATTCACTTAGTTCAATTTCGACGTTTACGTGGAATGGCGCGGAGTATCAAACGCCCTACTCTTTTTTATCAAATTATTCTGATGAGACAACGCAGTGGGTAATGAACTTCCCTACGACGCTTGGAAGGTGGACTTTTAATTTTGATGGTGTTGTGACACCTGATACCGTAGCGATCGCTACTTTAACAGAGAGCTTTCTTGGTGGCTCGGTAACTTATATGCAAGAAAGCTTCGATCCGGAGTATGGTGAGGCAATAGTAAGCGAAATAAGTACAGACATATACTCATTGGCGGTGACAGGTGAATCCACCAACACTGAAGAGGATCTAGAGCCAACAGAGGAGCAAACCAACAACCCAGTTTCTGTACCTGAGCCAACAGCTACTAGCAGTCTATTTACTATTTGTGCTTTGGGTGCAGTTTCCTCTCTGAAGCGCAAGATGAAAAGAAAAGGAAGTTTAACTGCTTAGATTTTCCTTTGTATTTTCAGGACTAGGGTGCAGCCATATTTGGCATTAAGATAAAAAGATTGAACCAGATATGGAAGCGCAGCGATCGCACCTTAGTATTTTTTTCATTATTTCACCCCTTTAAGCTTCATCTTCTTTCTACAAGTGGGGGCGATATTCGGTTAGTATATACTGTGCGATCGCCTGACATTCAGGAAACTCGATTTTAAGTACAGCCGATTCTTAGTTAGAGATATACTTTCCTTTTTGAGTTAGTTATTATTGGAGCAAATCTGCGTCTGGCTCAGCCATTATTCCACGATTACACCAGTATATTTATCTTTAAAAAAATAGCGATCGCTCCTTTAAAAAGATATTGTCAGGAAGCGATTTTGACTATATTCATATCCTTACCCAAATGGAGAGATAGCGCCCTAGTCATTTTTATATAACTATTTTAATTTTAGTTTTTATAATGTTGCTTACTTGAGCTTACTGCACTCACCTTGACCATTGCGACTCGTATAAACATAATTATTATAGGCATTTTTAAAACAAACTCGGACACCTTCTCGATAAATAGCTTGTCTATTTCTCCATAAAACAAATTGAGTAGTAGCCGCTACAGTCCTGCGAGGGTATACAATTTTACTTTCCATTGGAGCCAAAACACTTTCAATGCTAAGAGTGAATTCGTTGCCAATACCTGTTGGCGCACCAAAATCATTCACAGTTTGCTCTAATAAAACAATATCATTTACATATATAGGTTTATTAAAGATGTTGGTAACTTGAATGTTACCGCCACTATCTTCAACCTGTAAAAAATCAGCTTTAGCGATCGCGGGGACAGAAATAGCCGCGACAGTAGTTAATAAAAATAAAATGTGTTTCATAATTTCGTGCTTAACTCTCTGATGTAGATAACTTCTTACCCGAACAAAACTGTAACCTATAATCCATTTCTCGCTCTGGTAGCTCTAAGGCTACAAAAATGGTAGAGAAGTTAAGCTCGTAATAAGTATTTGATATTTAAATTTAAGCACGGTGGTTTATTTAAGCAATACCGTATAAGTACTGTACTTCAGTAACAGGTTTTCATAAAACTCATTATAATTACGCTTACCTATCCTAAAATCAATCGGGGAGAAAATTAGATACTGTCCCCGATTGACGGGATACCAGCCCAAATAGCCAATAGTTCCTACTTTTGAGGTCTGGGGTTTCCTTGAAGAGAAAATATTTTTTATCAACTTGTTTGACTTACTTGGGGTATAAATGTATAACTCTTCTGGGGAGATTTATTGAGTCGTAAGGCGTAACGTTCACTGATTAAGAATGCTATCTATAGTAAAGCCTGTGCTGTGCAATTTATTGTAAACCTCTATAACTTCCTCAAGCGTGACAAACTCACGCTCATTTTCAGCAACAACACGACGCATAATTGCAGAAATAAAGCATTTAAATACTTTGCAAAATGCTCTATTTCTGCATAGAAAATAATAACTGATACTCGCTTACCATCTTGTTCAATTCCAACCCGCTACCCAGACTCGCCAACACGGGTAATCCCTCCTAAAAATAACTCTTGAGCCTGGGCTAAATCTACTTTTGTCATACGAAGCCCCTCTAGTTAATCAATTCTAAGGGCTAAAATTGAACATACGTCCCAGCTGTTTCGGTTGAACCATGACCCCGCATTCACCAATAGAATTCCAAGACGCTTTTGATGTTGTCGTTGTCGGTGCAGGACACGCCGGATGCGAAGCCGCACTCGCTACAGCGCGGCTTGGCTGTCGCACTCTGCTACTAACACTTAATCTTGATAAAATTGCTTGGCAACCCTGCAATCCAGCAGTGGGAGGGCCAGCTAAATCCCAATTAACGCATGAAATAGATGCGCTGGGAGGAGAAATTGGCAAAATGAGCGATCGCACCTACTTACAAAAGCGGGTGTTAAACTCTTCACGAGGGCCAGCAGTTTGGGCTTTACGCGCACAAACAGATAAGCGGGAATATGCGGCGCTGATGAAGCAGATTGTCGAAAATCAGGAAAACTTGACAATCCGCGAAAGCATGGTTACAGATTTGGTCTTGGGCGCTAATGATGAAGTTATCGGTGTTGAAACTTACTTCGGCGTCGCCTTCGAGTGCAAAGCAGTAGTCCTGACCACTGGTACTTTCTTGGGCGGTAAAATTTGGGTAGGCAATAAGTCCATGTCAGCGGGACGTGCTGGGGAATTTGCTGCTGTAGGTTTGACGGAAACTCTCAACAAGCTAGGCTTTGAAACTGGACGCCTAAAGACTGGAACCCCTGCACGAGTCGATAAGCGGTCGGTTGACTACACTCACTTAGAACCCCAACCGGGTGATGCTGAGGTGCGGTGGTTCAGCTTTGACCCTAGTGTTTGGGTGGAACGCGAGCAAATGCCATGCTATCTCACCCGGACGACGGCTGAAACTCATCGCCTGATTCGGGAAAATCTGCACCTGTCGCCAGTATACGGCGGTTGGGTCGATGCTAAGGGGCCGCGCTATTGTCCCAGCATTGAGGACAAAATTGTGCGCTTTGCCGATAAGGAATCGCACCAGATTTTTATTGAACCGGAAGGTCGCGATATCCCAGAATTGTATATCCAGGGGTTTTCAACTGGGTTGCCAGAAAATTTGCAATTGCAGATGTTGCGTAGTCTCCCCGGTCTAGAAAACTGTACAATGCTCCGACCTGCTTACGCGGTGGAGTATGATTATTTACCCGCAACTCAGTGTTATCCGACGCTGATGACTAAAAAGGTTAACGGGTTGTTCTGCGCTGGTCAAGTTAACGGCACTACTGGGTATGAAGAAGCGGCAGCTCAAGGTATAGTGGCTGGAATTAATGCGGCGAGGTATTCTCAAAATCTCGATATGATTATCTTCCCCCGCGAAGAAAGTTACATCGGTACGCTGGTAGACGACTTGTGTACTAAAGATTTGCGCGAACCTTACCGGATGCTTACGAGCCGTTCTGAGTATCGGTTAATACTGCGATCGGATAACGCAGATCGGAGATTGACGCCTCTGGGTCGGGAAATAGGCTTAATTGATGACCGCCGCTGGGATTTGTACCAACAGAAGCAAGCTAATATTGCTGCGGAGAAAGAGCGGTTGTACTCAACGCGGGTGAAGGAGAATGAGGAAGTAGGGAAGGCGATCGCATCCGACACAGGGCAAGCTATTAAAGGCTCTATTACTTTAGCTGACCTGTTGCGTCGTCCAGGATTCCACTATGTTGACCTAGACCGCTATGGATTAGCCACTACTGATCTAAACCAGGCTGAGAGGGAAGGCGCAGAGATTGAACTCAAGTATTCTGGTTATCTGCAACGCCAGCAACACCAAATAGATCAGATTGCGCGTCACGAACACCGAAAACTGCCGTCCGATTTGGATTATGCCAAAATTGAGACTCTTTCCAAGGAATCGCGGGAAAAACTGGCTAAGGTTAAACCGCTAACAATTGGACAAGCGGCGCGGACTGGGGGTGTTAATCCAGCAGATATTAATGCTTTGCTGGTTTATTTGGAAGTGCGATCGCGTAGCGTCTCCCCAGGAGAATCGCTTACGGTTCAATCTGTCTAAAGAGCATACTTGCATAAATCGCGCGGTTGTCGTTGAGTAGAGGGCGATCGCGCAACATTTATCATCTGCATACCACAAAATACTTTTTTGTAGCGCCGTTCCCGTGCTGCGGGGAGGCTGACGCAGGGTTAATTTATGCCCGCATCCAGAACAGCCATAGTTTTAACATTTCAGCTTATGGTTGCAACCGATAAATTTGCAGAAACTGCTTGGTGGTAAAAGTTTCTGGGGCAAAATCTAAAATCCAAAATTTAAAATAGTCTAGGCGATCGCGATCGCCCGCGTTCGAGGGTAAAATTGCCCTGTGTAGAATCTAGCTACAAAATAGGCTCGCAGTTATACACTTAGTCAGAAGCATCTACATCGGCACGGCTGTATTTTGTGCCAATATTGGGAAATTTATTACGATTAGAGCGCAATCAAAAGCTTTAAAGATTATTGTTGTTTTGTAGCCACTCTCCAGCAACCTATGTCTCAGGATGTAAACACTAACCACAGGAATTCAGATTCCCAACCAGATCAAGTTCCCCTTCAGCCTTGGTCGGCTGAAAGCTATGCCAACAACTTGATGGATGATTTGTTTTCAGACCTCGATAGGATGCTGGAGGGCAGCAGCAAGTTACCTACCGAAACTGCAAAACCTGAAACTGCAAAGTCTGAGCCTATCTCCTTGCAGCCTATCAAAGTTCAGCAAATCTCTATGCCTCCGGCAGTGATGTCGCGAGACGAACAGCTAACTGTACCGGGGGATGCAGGGTCATCCTCACCAGTTCCGACGACATTACAAGATAGCACTCTTGCTAACCCTGCCGCCCCTAACCCCCAAAATCGCCGTTCTGGTAAGCCTTTTAATAAACTGCTATTGTTCGCCGCCTTGGGGTCTGTAATACTGGCTTTAATTTTGTGGTTGGCTAGCCAAGGCAAGTTTAACGGGCTATTATCTTCGCTGAAGCCGGAGGCAAAGCCTACGCCCACTAATGCTCCGTTAAACAATGCTGATGCTCAGTTTATTAACTATATGCTGCGATCGCTCGAAGTTATAGATCGCAAAGCGGCTGTTAACAAAAAGCAAGCGACTACACCTCAACAATCGCAAACAGCTTCCTCGCCGTCGTTGCCTGCTACTCCGAGCAACAACGTTGTTCAAGGCTCTAACCGAGGAGGGCCAACGGTTCTAGAAAGAGTATACATCCCCGTCTATCAACCGCCCCAGACGCGATATATTTCTCCTAATTTTTCTGTTCCTCCGACCCCAAAGGCAGCAAAACCATATACTGTCCCACAAGTAGCAAAACCATACACTGTACCAACCGCAGTAAAACCTCAAAGATCGCCGCAAGCAGCGATCGCCCCACGCGCCTTACAAGCAGCGATCGCCCCACGCGCCTTACAAGCAGCGATCGCCCCGCGATCCTTACAAGCAGCGATCGCCCCGCGATCCTTACAAGCAGCGATCGCCCCGCGATCCTTACAAGCCATCCCCCTACCTCCACCAAAACCAGCAACACTCCCACAAGGTTCACCAGTAGCAACCGTCCCCCTACGCCCTCCAGCCCCACCAAGTCCTCGACGCTCCTTAGTTGCCTCAGCATCAATTACTCCTAAACCCCTACAGCCCAAACCTGGCAAGGCTATCCCAGCCCCGGTAGCTGTAGCACCTAGACCAACTGCCGTTCCCAAAGCGGTTGCAACACCTGTAACGCGCCCCTCCCCCTCACAAACGATTGAACAGGCAGCGGCTTCTAATCCAGCCGTAGAAACCAAACACACCCTTGTGGGGTTGCTGGAATTAGGCGATAACTCTGCCGCCTTGTTTGACATCGGCGGCGTGACTCAACGCATCCAGGTAGGTCAAGGCATTGGCTCTAGCGGCTGGGCTTTAGTGAACGTCGCTAACCAGGAAGCGATGATCCGACGCAATGGTGAAGTGCGCTCGATTTACGTTGGGCAGAAATTCTGAAAAATGAAAAAGGCAAAAGAAATTGTTTCTTTTGCCTTTTTCATTTTTCGGGCAAAAGAAACAATTTGTATGTTCTTTTTCTTTTGCCTTTTTACTTTTAGACTACCGAGACAATCATCCCCTCATGGGCAAGGAACGCACCAGGGCAAGCTTCTTGGACTTGAATAGCCACGTTGTCTAGAAAGTCATCGCTGTGGTTAGGCTCGTGGTGGAAGACAGCAAGGCGCTTAACCCCAGCAGCTTGCGCCACTTTCACGCCTTCCTGCCACGTCGAGTGACCCCAGCCGTACTTGGGCGATTTAGGATTGCTATACTCTTCATCCGTGTACATCGCATCATAGATGAGTACCTCGGCTTCACGAGCTAAGTGCAGCACATTTTCATCAAGGCGATCCGGGAGATGTTCTGTATCAGTACAGTAGAAAACGGAATGTCCCTGCCACGTCACGCGATAGCCCATCGCTCCATTGGGATGGTTGAGCGGGCGCGTCTCAATCGTGATATCATCCAGCTTGAAAGTCTCGCCGCATATCAACTCATAAAAATTCAGGTCAGCATGCATCCCCTCAAGCGGTACGGGAGAATTGGAGTGCAGCACCCGTTCGCAAAAATGCTGTTTCATGGATGAAGCATCGGCGGGAAGCGCCCCGTGAATGTGGAAGCAATTACCCTCCCTAAAGGCTGGGGTAAAAAATGGCACTCCTTGAATGTGATCCCAGTGGTAGTGGGTAAAAAACATATGTGCTTCCACAGGCCCCTGTTTTAGCAAACTTTTGCCTAATACTCGCAAGCCTGTGCCGCCATCAAAAATCAGGCGTTTTCCACCCACGTGCATCTCAATACAGGATGTATTGCCGCCGTAGCGTACAGTATCTTTACCGGGGGTAGGAATACTGCCTCGGACGCCCCAGAATTGGATAAAAAAATCAGAGGAAGGAATGGTTTCCATAATTAGTAACTAGGACTAGCGACTGGGACTAGAAAGAGGTAGTAGGAACTAGGAACTAAGGCAATATTGACAATCCAGAATCTTTTCTAGCCTAAGTGCCTAAATATGTGCCACACTGCCCCTGATGGCGCAACAAATGGTCGCACAAAACTAAGGCGACCATTGCTTCTACCATAGGAACTGCTCTAGGCAAAACGCAAGGGTCGTGACGACCCTTAGCTGCCAGTATAGTTTCTTCTCCCTCTTGGGTTACAGTGCGTTGTTCTTTGCGAATGGTAGCAGTAGGTTTAAAAGCCACTCGCATAATAATGTTTTCGCCGTTGGAGATGCCACCCTGAATACCGCCGGAACGGTTGGTTTGGGTGCGAATTTCACCGCGCTCGTCGGTATAAAATTCATCGTTGTGTTCGCTACCAGTAAGCAAGGTACCCGCAAAACCCGAACCAATTTCAAATCCTTTAGTTGCTGGTAAAGACATGACGCCCTTAGCCAGATCTGCTTCCAGCTTATCAAATACTGGAGAACCGAGTCCTTTAGGTACTTGACGGGCAACGCATTCAACGACGCCGCCGATGGAGTCACCGATGTTCCGCACCTGCTCAATTAGTTCTATCATCTGCTCGGCACAGTCTGCGTCAGGACAGCGGACAATGTTGCTTTCTACTTGTTCGAGGGTGACGGTGTTGGGATCTACGATGCCTTCTAAGTCTTTGACGCGCTTGACGTAGGCGACGATATCAACACCTGAAAATTGCTTGAGGATTTTTTTAGCGATCGCTCCTGCTGCGACTCGTCCTATTGTCTCGCGTGCTGACGAGCGCCCCCCACCCTGCCAGTTACGGATGCCATATTTGGCGTCGTAGGTAGCATCGGCGTGAGAAGGACGATATTTCTGCGCCTCATAATCTTGGGAACGTGTGTCCTCGTTCCGCACCAGAATGGCGATAGGCGTTCCCAAGGTTTTGCCCTCAAAGACACCGGAGAGTATTTCACAGGTGTCTGCTTCTTTGCGGGGTGTGGTGATTTTACTTTGTCCCGGACGCCTGCGGTCTAGTTCCTTCTGTATTTCTTCGGCAGAAATTTCTAGTCGCGGCGGACAACCATCGATGACGACGCCGACGCCGCCGCCGTGAGATTCGCCAAATGTGGTGATGCGAAACAGATGACCGAAGGTGTTGCCCATAATATTGCAGAAAGCTTAGAGATTTTGATTTTAACTTTTAAGCGCCATCGATCAGTATGGATGTGAGGCGATCGCGCAATAACCCCGGTTGCGGTTATTTGAACGAACCGCAGAGTGGCAGAGGGTGCAGAGGCAGAGGAAATAGGTGCGATCGCCCTTTTCCAGACTAGCCCTTGAACGCTCTGAGTGGAGTATCCTGAAAAGCAAGTTTTTTCTCAATTTCTCAAAATTTTTTATAGGAATTTAGGACTGAATCGAGGAAGATGCGATCGCATCTTCCTCCCGCCAAACAGAAAATCTGGCCTAAAAAACTTAAACAACAACTGGCAACAATTCGCGATTATGACGCACCAGTTGCTGCCAGTGGATATTCACACAAGCGATCGCCCAATTCAAACGCGCCCAACGGCAAAAGAAAGTCATCCAAAAAGCGTAGATCAATTTAGTTTTCTTGCCAACAGCAGCGAAAATTGGGTAACTTGGTGGCATTATACACACTTGCAAAAAAACTGATTAAATAGTGCGATCGCGCTTCTCTATTCCTCTATCCAAAAATGCTTGCTTAATTAAGCTTTTATCACCCAAATTTTAAAATAACAAGCGGAAATAGTTGTATAAAAGTTCAAAATTTAAGCAATAAAAAAGCGCCCCCGAGGGAGCGCTTTTTTTAGCTAGTAACTAGCAATTAGCCATTGATAACTGGAGCTTGAAGAGCAACTGGAGCAGCAACACCCGACGCCAAGTCGAGAGGGAAGTTGTGAGCGTTGCGCTCGTGCATTACTTCCATACCCAAGTTAGCGCGATTGATTACGTCAGCCCAAGTGTTGATAACGCGACCGGTGCTGTCGATGACAGACTGGTTGAAGTTGAAGCCGTTGAGGTTAAACGCCATCGTGCTGATGCCCAATGAAGTAAACCAGATACCGATTACTGGCCATGCACCCAAGAAGAAGTGCAAGGAACGGCTGTTGTTGAACGAAGCGTATTGGAATATCAAGCGACCGAAGTAGCCGTGTGCTGCAACGATGTTGTAGGT
>NZ_JACJON010000018.1 GCF_014695585.1 Microcoleus sp. FACHB-831
ATTCCAGAGCATGAGATTGAGATGAGTGCGGTGCGATCGCAAGGGGCAGGGGGACAAAATGTAAATAAGGTGGCGACTGCCATTCACCTGCGCTTTGACATTGTGGCTTCCTCGCTACCCGAACGCTACAAAGAGCGGCTGTTGAAGCTTTCCGACCAACGCATCACTAAAGAAGGGGTGATTGTCATCAAAGCTCAAGAACACCGCAGCCAAGAGCAAAACCGAGAAGAGGCATTGCAACGACTGCAAGACTTGATTAAAAGTGCGATCGCAGTCGTCAAACCCCGCAAAAAGAGTAAACCGACTCGGAGTTCTCAAAGAAAGCGTCTGGATAGCAAAACTAAGCGAAGTCAGATTAAGACGATGCGAGGAAAAATTACAGAAGAATGACAGTGCTGCATTAAATATTTAACTCCAATTGCGATCGGCTTCTGGCCGCAATCGTTTAGCCGCGTCAATCACATCTTGCAGTTCTACCGGATCGCTGAACGGGTCAGCATCAAGTGTCATTACCCGATTGAGTTCTTTCTGCCAGCGTCGCAGTTCTGCAACGTATGCTTCGCAAGGCACCCGCTTCAGATTATCCCCTTCCTCTACCAAATCGTAAATCCCATTGTGCAGCCACTTTCCGGTATGCCAATCCGGCATATCAACAGCGGGAAATAAACAAATCCCATGCAGATCAATCCCCGCATTCACCGCCGCCATAGCCTCTTCCATTACATCCTTGAGCCACTCATCTCTACCTGCTTCCATCCCGCTGGTTTCGCCAATAATCATCGGCCTGTGATAGCGTTCCCACACCCACCGCATTAGCTCGCAAAGCGGTTTGATGCGATCGTCGTGGGGTTCGAGTGCCTGATGGGGGCCATGTTCTCGGTATTCCATCTGACCGAAGGAATAGTGATTTGCGCCAACGATGTCCAGGATTTCCGGGGAACCGCCAAGTTCGGGATGTTCTTTCCCGTAGAGAATATCCCACGCCAAAAACGTATCGACATAGGTTTCGTGATGTGCTGCATCGATCTGATCCTGGCGATCGCGCGGTGCGACCACCTGAACTAGGGGATCGATGTGGATCATCCTGGCGGAAGGTTCCACTTCTCGAATCGCCTTAACACCAGCGATCGCTGCCTTACACAACGCTAATCGCAAGCGAAAACGGTCTTCTTTTGTGGTTTTATAAGGAGCCACCCAACCCCACTCGCCGCCGCAGAAGGAGAAAAACGTAATTTCATTAATCGGCGTGAAAAAATAGGGGCCACGCAAGCGGGGAATCACATACTCTGCTGCTGCGCGACAGTAATTAGCATAGCGATCGGTAAACTCATTAGTAAATGGATCGAGATCGTCTGGATACCCATAGTGGCAGAGATCCCAAATGGGAACGATCTGCGTTTGCTGCATCGCCTCAATAATGGGGTCGATGCTAGAGAAGTCGTAGCAGCCATTACGATCGACTAACGGCCAAGGAATCGCTTCCCGTGCCACATCAATCCCCAGCGATCGCAATATGTTGTAGTCTTCCTGCGCGTGGCGATCGTGCTGTGTCTCTTCAATTAGATTCCGCCGTCCCTTGTCCTTCCAGAGAAATGTCGAACACTCAAAGCCAGAGATGAAGAAGGTGGGGAAGATTCCAGGTCGTTGAGCCATGCGTTACGCTCTGGTAAATTTATTCGTCATCCTAAGCAATCTTGCTCATTTAAGACACTATCCAGCGCGAGATAAATCCATTGATTACCCGATTTCTGATGTTGGGTAGAGTCAGTTACAAAGTCACCTAGCGAATAGACAGCTTGCCCAGCCTATCGTGTTTTATGCTAGTTTATCGTCTCTTTGAGCTTTTAGTAGTGTATTTGTTGAATCTTTTTGCTAGGCTTAATTAAGGTTTTGTTATCCTGCCGAGAAAGATATTTCCCGACTGGGTATTGCAGTATATTAAAACCGAGAAAATCAAATCCAGGGTCTAACCCAATACGTGCTACCAAAGTATGTACAAGACGTATTTTACTCGGTTTGAGTGATAACCCTAATTTCCTAGCTACTCAGCGATGATTTCCTGGCACTGGAGTATAAATTCCAAATAGTCCTGGATGCAGAAAAACCATCAGTATACCTGATAAAGGTATCTCATTAAATCTTGTTTGTTTATTATGAAAGATGTTATGTTGCCCGCACTAGCTTCATCAAATATGCCAATTAAAACATCTAAACCAAAATGCACTGTTCATCGTGAAAATCTATCTCATTTGCTTCTACCAGTTTGGCACGATAAAACTACTTCCTCTGAATTTTTAGAGCCACGATTCCGCTTTTTGATTCCTGGTAGCAATAAAGTTCGTGTTGTAAAGGGACTATTGTCTGCTTTTGAAAGTACAAGCTTGATTCAAGCCATCGAGAGTTTAGGTTTCAGTACCCCCACTGCCTTTGATAAGTCAGTGCGGGCATGTGAACGCCGTCACACAGTTGATCTGGGTATGAGTGACGCTATCATGGCACGTTTGAAAAGTTACTTGCCAGAAATTGTACATATAGATGGCGTGCGTTGGAGATTAAAACGCTTCACTCATCATTGGCGATATATTAAGTACTTGCCCAAAGGTCATTTTGTGCCTCATTATGATGGAGCAAAAATGTTGCGATATCCCACTCCAGCTATTAGTGTTTTTACTGTACAAATTTATTTGAATGATGATTTTACGGGTGGAAATACTCGTTTTTATTCTGACTATGAACCTGTCCGATATGCCAGTCATGATATTCCTATTGGGGAAGTTAAAAATTTTAAGCCATCTAGTTCACCTACTCATGAAGTAAAACCAGAAACAGGTAGCGTCTTGATCTTCGATCACGTTAACAATGTGCTACACGATGGTGCTGAAGTAAAATCTGGAGTGAAGTACATTATGAGAGGTGATGTACTGTATGAAGTGTTTGAAGAAGATGTTCCTCAATTACTACATAATGTATCAAATTTAGAGCCTAACCTGTTAAATTGGTGCCCAGAAACAGCAATTAAATACGGCACTAGGAACCATGTTGGGGAAGTATGGCTATGTGACTGTGCTGATGATGGTCACGGTTCTGGTATTCATCACTGTGAAGCTTTTTCTTATGCTGATGAATATGTTTCAAAGGAAGATTCCAATGAGGAAAAGAAAAAAGTACGTCCTGCATCCACAGCAGAAGCTCTAAATGGCTTGCATGATAAGGAATTGCATGATAAAAATGGTCAATCATTGATATACATTCTAATAAGTGGCAAACGAGCATCAGGCAAAGATTACATCACTAATCTGATTTACGATTCCTTAATTTCTAAAGGTATTTCAGTTCACCGCGCTGCGCTGGGTCATATCAATAAGCGTTCGTATGCTGCATCAATAGGTATTGATGCTATACGTTTAGAGAACGATCGTGAATTTAAAGAATCTCATCGTATCGCTATGGTCGCTCACCATACAGCACGAAATGCTCAAGATCCAGAAGGGTGTCTAAAGGAAGTAAAATCCAATGCGAAACAAGCCAATGCCGAGGTATTATTACTGAGTGATATCCGCACACTACAAGACTTACATTGGTTCAAGCAACAGCCTGGTGAAGTGGTACTGTTACGGATAACGGCATCAGATGAAACCCGCAAGTTAAGAGGATGGAATCCTTGCCAAAGAAAAGATTCCTTGCATACTGAAACTGAACTTGATAGTTTCTTTAATTGGACAGCCTGTTGGGATAACAGTGATGTTTCTCCAGAAAGAACTCAGCTATTGCATGAATGGATAGAATACACTGTAATTCCTAGAATTCCATTATCAAAGTTACGATTTGGAGCGGCTTTTCGACCATGATTACTGCTAGTGGGGCTTAGCCCTCTTCTGTTACTCTCCGAAATAAAATTGATGCTCGTAATGTGAAATACTTAGTCTTTGATAAAGACCTGCTTTTGGTTCGGATAATCTGTCCCCTACTCCTTTCCAAGTCATGCAAACCTATTGTTGCCCCCCAACCAGCCGCGTGAGGCAACTAACCCCTGGAGAAGTCGTTAAAGCATTTGTAGAGGAACAGGTTTAGTAGGCGGTGGGAAGGCAGCATCCAGGGCAGCCAATTCATCAGCACTCAATTTCAAATTCAGGGCAGCATAATTTTGCTCTACATGGTCAATGCGGCTGGATTTGGGAATCACAATTACATTATCTTGATGCAACAACCACGCGATCGCCACCTGCGCCGCAGTAACTCCTCGTTCTTGAGCAATTGTCTTAAGTGTCCGATTGTTCAGCAAACGCCCTTGCTCAATTGGGGAATACGCCATAATTGGGATGCTTCGTTGCCGACACCAGGGCAGTAAATTCCACTCAATTCCCCGTCGCATTAGGTTGTAGAGGACTTGATTGGTTGCGATCGCGTTTCCACCCTTTAGTTGGCTGGCTTCCTCCATATCCTCGACATCAAAATTGCTCACCCCATAGCTGCGAATTTTGCCTGCTTGTTGAAGCGTCTGAAATGCTTCCAGAGTTTCTGCTAATGGCACAGAACCGCGCCAGTGCAATAGGTAAAGGTCAAGATAGTCAGTTTTCAAGCGTTTCAAACTTCGTTCGCATGCAGCGATCGCACCTTGCTTGGAGGCGTTGTGCGGATAAACTTTGCTGACTAAGAAGACGGATGCACGACGACTTGCGATCGCGTGGGCGATTACTTCCTCTGCACCGCCTTCACCATACATTTCAGCAGTGTCAATCAAAGATAAACCCAAATCGAGTCCATGACGCAAGGCATCAATTTCGCTCTGACGATTCCTGGCATTCTCCCCCATCTGCCAGGTGCCCATACCAAGAGCCGGAATTAATTGTCCAGAAGGTAGTTTAAGAGTTCGCATGGCAGTTTCCATCCATTCAAGCTATTGTCAAGAGCGTATTTTTGGCTAACACATGGGTATGGCATTAATTGTAGAGAAAACCACTGTTAGAGCGACAGGTGCTTCCGTTGTTTCGGACTAAAGTTTTTCCCAACCACTACTATAACTACCAGGACTTACGCATCTTTATCACGCGCGATCGCCAACCCGATAAAGTAAGAGACAGGCAATATTGGGGATTTGGGCGGCTAGTCGCCTCAATATTTGCCGAATGTCGTGCTAGAGGTGCGTGCCGTTCGCGCTCATAATTGAGAAGTTTCGCACAAATTCTCAATCAATTAACTATTAATCAAGATTTGAAATTTAATATTTTTCAAAGTTATATCGATTAACTTTACTGGAATAATTGCTAGAATAAGTTGTCAAAAACCAAAAATAGAGATTATGCAAAAAAAGAATATCTGCCTAATTTGAAACAACGATCGCGCCATACAAACTAAGGATTAATAATAGAGTTACGGGCACAATTCATAAAAACATGGAGGCAGTGTAGCGGGCGTCATTTGCTGCATAGTTATTGCTCAATTTGAAAGGCTGACCTTCCCTAAGCTATAAGTTATTTATTACTAATTGGCTGTTTAAGTCCCAGTAAGCCCTGTAATTTATAAATCGGTTCCGAGCAACAGGGACAAGAAAAAGGCAGCACAAATAAATTTATGTTTAGCTAAAGATATACCGTAAGCGATCGCTACCTTCAGATATAAAATATATGAGCCAGCTTCGTCACTTAGTCTGGGTTAGTAGTACAAGTTTTCTTTTGTGGTTGAGTAATCCTGGCAGCACCCTAGCACAAATCGTACCTGATGCGACGCTGCCAAACAGTACCGCTGCTATCTCAGAAGGTAACATCATCCGCATCGAGCGTGGCACGCAAGTAGGCGGGAACCTATTTCACAGTTTTACAAAATTTTCTCTTCTTACAGGCGCAGAAGCTTTCTTCAACAACTCTCTAGACACTCAAAACATCTTCAGTCGGGTTACAGGTAGCGATATTTCCCAAGTTGATGGGTTGATGCGAGCTAACGGTATAGCTAACTTATTTCTTATTAATCCCAACGGCATTATTTTTGGCCCAAATGCCAAACTAAATATAGGCGGTTCCTTCCTAGCCTCGACTGCTAACAGCATTCAATTTAGCAATGGAACTGAGTTCAGCGCTACCAATCCCAGCGCCCCCCCATTGCTAACAATAAATGTTCCGATTGGCTTACAATTCAACGAGTCAAATGCGGGAGTAATTCGCGTTCAAGGGTTGGGTCACACTTTCAGATTCGGACAGACAGGCGGATTAAAGCCAAATACGACAACCAATGGTTTAGCGGTGCAACCTGGTAAAACTTTAGCTTTAGTAGCAGGAGAAATCGCGTTAGAGGGCGGTAATTTAAAGGCTGAGTCTGGAGCAATTGAGCTTTGGTCGGTTACTCGTGGCTCATTGCCAATGCAAGTCAGCAGCGAACAAATCAGCTTCAACAACGAACAACTTGCAGAATTAGGAAATATCAATTTATCTGGTGCTGCTTCAGTAGATAGTAGCGGTTCGCAGGGAGGTTCGTTCCAGATACAAAGCCGAAACCTGAAACTAGAGCAAGGTTCGATCATCGTATCCCTTACCGGAGGCTATCAACCGGGGAAAAGCTCAACCATCAATGCTTTAGATGCAGTGGAACTGATTGCTAGAACAGCCGATGGTAGAATGGGTAGCGGCTTTTTTGTTCAGACGAATGGTGAGGGAAAAGGCGGCGATCTAACAGTTACAACAGATCGGTTGCTAGTGCGAGATGGGGCATCTATTGGTATGGGAACCGATAGTTCTGGGAATTCTGGTGCTTTAAGGGTGCAAGCGAGGGATGTGCAACTGGGGGGCCTTTCAGCGAATGGAGGGCGTCTGACAGGTATTTTTTCTAATCCTACTCTTGACTCAACTGGAGTTGGTGGTGATGTCATTATTGATGCTAAACAAGTATCCCTTGAGAACGGAGCTGTGATTTCTGTATCTACCTTTGGCGCAGGTCAAAGTGGCAATATAACAGTTCGAGCCAATGACGTACAAATACGAGGAACTTCTGCAACCGGGGGAATTGGTAGCGGTTTTTATGCCCGGACTAGCTTAAGCAATCTTGCGAGTTCTCCACCGCCGTTAACAGGAAATGCTGGTAACGTAACGGTAATTGCTGACAGATTAAGTCTTGAAAATCGGGGAACCATTAATGTTGCTAATTTTGGGAAAGGGAATGCTGGTAACATTAATATTCGCGCTGCTACAGTTGAGCTAGCTAATAATTCGAGTATTAGAGCAACGCAGCGACAAGCAGAACAGGGAAATATTACGATTGAATCCCAAGATTTACGATTGTGGCGCAACAGCCTGATTACTACTGATGCCAGCAACATCATCATTTTTGATACGGGTCAGACGATTGCTAATAATGATATCAGTACCAATGGCGGCAACATCATCATTAATACAAAAACTTTGGTGGCTCTAGAAAATAGCGATATTACTGCCAATGCTCAACAAAGCTTTGGGGGCAGGGTAAGAATTAATGCTAGTGGCATCTTTGGAACAACGTTGCGTAGCCAAACTACTCCAAAGAGTGACATTACTGCTACTTCTAATCTTGGGGCGGAATTCAGCGGCATGGTGCAAATTAATACTCTTGATATTAACCCTTCTGCTGGTTTAGTCGCGTTGTCAGAAAATTTTACTGACAACAGCAGTGAAATCGCCCAGGTTTGTTCTGCTTATAGTAGTAATAGTTTTGTCCTGACAGGACGCGGCGGTTTACCCGAAGATCCCAACCAGACTTTATTAGGGAGTACAGTTTGGCGGGATTTGCGCCCTCGTAGGGGTGTTAGTTCCACATCTGTCACCGTTTCGATCGCTGCGTCCCCACCTACTCCAACAATTGAGGCAAATGGATGGTTAAAAAATGCTAATGGGGAGATAGAGTTGGTCGCAAAATCTATTAATGGTGTTAGTCAAAACCCCTGGGATAATGTCGCCAAGTGCAGTGTTTCTAAATAATGGGAAAAATTAGTTCGCTAGTAAAAAATATTCATTACAGCATCTGGATAGGCTTGCTAACCTTGTTGTTCGTTACAACTGTTTATCCTGCTGTAGCTCAAACTAAGTTTAAATTTTATTATTCAGATGTTGGCGTCGTATATCTTGCACAAAATTTGAATGGTTCTAAAACTACTCCTTCAGAACCTAAAATTACAAATGATGCCTTAATTCTGCTAGAACAAGGTAGAAGACTTTATGATGGGGGACAATTTTCGAGTGCGATCGCACTATGGGAACAATCTCTTAAAAACTTCGAGGCGCAGGGAGATCGCCTGCAAGTTGCCCTCACTTTAAGCTATCTCTCGAACGCTTATCAAGAATTAGGAAAATGGGAGGAAGCTAAAAGCGCGATCGCCCAAAGTCTGAATTTATTGCAAACTCAACGCGATGCAGCCACTCTCGCCCAAGTTTTGAACGCTCAAGGCAGTCTCTTGCTAGCGATGGGGCAAACCGAAGCAGCTTTAGATACTTGGAAACAAGCGGAAAAAGCTTATGCTTCGTCTAGCGATGAAATTGGTAAATTGGGCAGTCTAATTAACCAAGCTCAAGCTTTGCAAACATTGGGGCTTTACCGACGAGCCAAAATATCATTAGAACAATTGAATGCTCAATTACAAACTTTTCCGGATACCAACTTAAAAGTATCAGGATTGCGAAGTCTGGGAGTCGTTTTGCAAGTAGTGGGAGATTTAACTCAGTCTCAGCAAGTTTTAGAACAAAGTTTGGCAATTGCTCAAAAACTAAACATTTATTCGGAAATAAATGCCAGTTTATTTAGTTTGGCTAATACTCTTAGAACTTTACATAATCCAGAAGAAGCACTGAAAAATTACCAAAAATTAGCCGATAACGCAATCAATCCTACTACTAAACTACAAGCTCATATAAACCAGTTCAGCCTTTTAGTAGAAACGAAACAAAAAGAGGCAGCAGAATTATTGTTGCCTCAAATTCACTCTGAATTAGAGAATATATCCCCCAGTCGCTTGGCTGTTTACAGCCGGGTCAATCTGGCTATAAATATCCTAAAATTAGGCTATCAGGGAGAGGTGACTACGGAGCGATTGCCCTTGGCGCTGCGCGGAGCGCAATCGCAAATTTCCCAGCCTCAAGATATTGCACGGATATTGGCAAAAGCTATTGAACAAGCAAGAATACTTAAAGATGCGCGTGCTGAATCTTACGCGCTGGGTGAACTAGGATATTTATATGAACAAACGCAGCAGTGGGAAGCAGCAGAGGAGCTGACTAAACAAGCACTAGCGATCGCGCAATCCATCAACGCTAATGATATTTTCGCTCGTTGGGAAGGGCAATTAGGCGAAATCCTCAAACAGAAAGGCGATATCCCAAATGCGATCGCGGCTTATACCCAAGCAGTTAATAGCTTACAATCCCTCCGCAGTGACTTAGTAGCAATTAATCGCGACGTACAATTTTCCTTCCGAGAAAATATCGAACCTGTCTACCGTCAGTTAGTTGGATTACTATTAGAATCTAATCCCAGCCAAAATAATCTCAAACAAGCTCGTGAAGTCATTGAAGCTCTGCAATTAGCAGAATTAGATAACTTCTTTAGAGAATCTTGTTTAGATGTTAAACAGAAGCAAATTGACCAACTCGATCCTGAAGCAGCGGTAATCTACCCAATTATTTTGGCAGACCGTTTAGAGGTAATACTATCCTTGCCAGGACAGCATCTACAGCATTACGCTACTAAATTGCGGGAGAGCGACACAGAAAAAACACTTGAGCAGTTGTTGGAATCTCTTAACCCATTTTTCTCAAGCCAGGAACGTTTGCGCCTTTCTGAACAAGTTTATAGCTGGCTGATTCAACCTGCTGAAACACAATTAAGTAAAAGTCAAATTAAAACTTTAGTATTTGTGCTAGATGGTTTATTACGAAATCTACCAATGTCAGCCCTTTATGATGGCAAACAGTATCTTATTGAGAAATATAATATTGCAGTAGCTCCGGGTTTACAGCTAATTGCACCGCGAGGGGGAAGCGTGCCCTTAAACGTCTCACTTACCCAAAGGCGAACGAAAATTTTAGCAGGCGGAATTACCGAGGCCCGTCAAGGCTTTTCAGCGCTACCAGGAGTAGGATTTGAAGTTAGCCAAATTGCATCCGAAGTTCCTTCTAAGGTATTTATAAATCAAAATTTTACCGAAACAAACTTACAGAAACAGTTGAACGCCACTTCCTTTCCCATCGTTCATTTAGCTACCCACGGTCAATTTAGTTCTAGAGCTGACTCTACCTTTATCCTAATGTGGGACGGCAAAATTAATGTCAAGGAATTTGAAAATTTATTACGCTCTAGAGAGCAGGCTAGCTTTAATCCGATTGAACTATTGGTTTTGAGTGCTTGCCAAACTGCAACTGGCGATAAGCGAGCAACTTTGGGATTGGCAGGAGTAGCTGTGCGGTCTGGCGCACGCAGTACTTTAGCAACTCTCTGGTCAGTGCAAGATGAATCCACTGCCAAACTCATGGGTCAATTTTACCAGCAGCTATTACAAGGGCAGAGTAAAGCAAAAGCTCTTCGTCAGGCTCAGCTAACTCTGCTCAAGCAACCTAAATATTCTCATCCCTTTTATTGGGCACCTTTCATTTTATTGGGAAGTTGGCTCTAAATAATAATTAAAAAAAGCTCTTTAGTTTTAACATTAAAGCTCAAAACTATAGTATAAATTTTGTAAATAATTTATTAATATTTATTTTTAAACTTAACCATAAAAATATTTAATGCAATATTTCTCCAAGACCTGAATAGTTGCCTATAGGTTATACATATAAAACTAAATTTTTGCTTAAAAAAAGAACTTATGTAGGATATTGAATATCTAACATATATTTAAATAATCTTTTTCAAAGAGCTTTTACTATAATAAATTCCGTATAATTACTGAAGCCAAAAACGCAACCATCGCTATAATTACATTAAACACTCCGTAGAAATACTCCTAAAAATTGCTAGAAAGAAATGACACAACAGAAAATTTTTAGCCATTTAAGGCTATTTGCATTATCTCTAGCGCTCGGAATCATTATTGTTCCTGGTTTCTTATTAAAGATACGCGCCCAAGCGGAAGCGGCTAACCCATCTCAAAGTATAGTTCATACTTCGATAGCTCGCGTAACCTTCGAGCCGCCAGGAGAAGGAAAACCAGATGACACGGCAGGAGGTGCATCTCGTGGTGATGGATGTCCTCAAGAGCAATTGGCTGTAGGTCAATGCATTACTGCCTTGACACCTGCAATTAAAAACACCTTAACAGTGCTAGAGCATCCGACATTCTTTGTTTATTTACCTCAAACTTCTGCCAAAGAAATATTTTTTGGATTAGTAGATGAAAACAACAATTCTCATTACCAAATAAAAGTTCCCATCTCTAGCAAATCTGGCATCCTCAGCTTCAAGCTCCCAGATAATGCGCCACCTCTAGAAATTGGCAAGAATTATCGGTGGACTTTTATCATTGTTGGCGAACAAGGACTCAGACCTGATAGCTCTGGTGTACGAGGAGAAATTCGGCGAATTACACCTAGCGCCGAGCTAATGAGCCAGTTACAGAATCAACCTCTACTGGAGCGTGCAGCTTTGTATGGCAAAAATGGTATTTGGTACGATATGCTCGCTAGTTTAGCTGAAGCTAGACGTGAAGAGCCGGGTAATGCAACCTTGGCCTCAACGTGGCAAGAATTGTTAAAATCGGCTGGGCTAGAGGCGATCGCCACAAAACCGTTTTTAAACTAGGGCAACAGGTAAAGGGGAAAAAGGAAAGTAATTAACCCGCCTTAAGTGAATATAGTTATGAAATTAGGGAGGTGAGTTGAGCGGAGACTTTGGCTTGAGAGATTGATGGAGATGTGCAACAGTATAAAGACTTAAAAATATTACGGAAGGATTTGAAAGCTCCTTTCGCAGAGAATACCTAAACTTTCTGAATATTGCTAAGGGTTCTGCCGGAGAAGTTCGCAGTATTTTAAGATGGTATTGTTGTGTTGGCTATCTAGAGCAACATAACAATACATAATCTTATAACTACGCTATGGACTTGAGTCGGATGCTGTTTAATGAAATTTAAGCATCAACCCATCCCCAAAATCATAAACGCTTTACCCATTAGCGTTATGTAAAATAAATTCCGCGTTACCCTTTACCCTAATCTTAGTGCCATGTTTGGTGCGAAGAGTTAATGGTGCAAAAATTTAAAAAGCAAATTTTTCGATGGCGTGGCCTACTGATTACACCTCCTACCGTAGCCTTCACAGCCATTGCTATAGGTTCTTTAGGCTTCTTCCAAATATTAGATTGGGCTATATTGGATCAATTTTTTCGCTGGCGACCTCGCGAACCAATAGATCCACGTATTATACTTATTACTGTTAATGAATCAGATGTCAAAAAATTAGGGCAATGGCCTATTTCGGACGCTCTCTTAGCTAAAGCGATCGCAACCGTCCAAGCCCAACAACCTAGAGCGATTGGGTTGGATATTTTCCGAGATTTACCAGTCCCCCCCGGCCATCCAGCGCTCGTTAAAGTCTTTGAATCTACGCCTAATCTAATTGGTGTCGAAAAACTGGCGGGAAATACAGTTGCGCCGCCACCAACATTGAATCGTGTGAACCAAATAGCGTTAGCAGATCTGGTGTTAGATGCAGATGGCAAAGTGCGTCGAGGTTTGCTATCTGTAAAAACATCAGACGGTAAAACTCATTTGAGCTTAGGAGCAAAGCTGGCTTTAATGTATCTGGAGAAAGAAGGAATTACCCTCCAGAGCGTTGATGCGAAGAAAAATCAGTTGCGATTAGGTAAAGCTGTATTTGCCCCATTTACAGGAAATAAAGGCCCTTACGTTCGTGCCAATTCCGGTGGATATCAGATTTTGTTGAACTACCGGGGAACGCTAGAAAATTTCTACAGCGTATCGCTGACAGATGTTCTGGAGAACCGCATCCCGCCCAATCTTCTACGCGAGCGTATTGTATTGATTGGTACGATCGGCGCTAGCTTCAATGACCAAACTTTGACGCCTTACAGTAGCAGTCTATATTCAACTCCCAAACGCTCCCCTGGCGTAGTCATACATGCCAACTTAACCAGTCAAATTTTGAGCGCTGCTTTAGAAGGTCGTCCTTTAATCCATGTTTTGCCTGAAGCAGTTGAGGCTTTGTGGATTTTGCTTTGGTCTTTTATTGGCGGTGGGGTGAGTTGGACTTTACTTGGCATCAAACCCTTCAGAAGAAATGCTTGGTGTAGGTGGCTCGTCTATGGAGTTAGCATTTGCCTAAGTGGAGGAATTCTGACCGGAGGCAGTTACCTAGCGTTTTTAGCAAGTTGGTGGCTGCCAGTAGTTTCCCCGCTAGTAGCAATGACTGGCTCCACCGTGTCACTCATCGGTTATCGCAGTCTGAAATTACAGCACTTAGCGAACTTGAAGCGCAAACAAGCAGAAGCCGCACTGCGGGAAAGTGAAGCTAAATTTCGCCACCTTGCGGAAAATGTACCTGGTGTAATTTACCGATATATTCGCTATCAAGACGGCACCCATGAGTTTACATACATGAGTTCCGGCATTCGCGAAATCTATGGATACGAACCAGAAGCGATCGTACACAATTCTAATATTGCCTGGGATGCCGTGCATCCGGATGACCTACCTTCCTTAGATGAAAGCATCCTAATTTCTGCTAGAGACTTGCAGCCTTGGCACTGGGAAGGTCGAATTAGCTTGCCTTCGGGTCGCTGGAAATGGATGCAGGGCAACTCCCGCCCAGAAAAACAACCCAATGGGGATATTATCTGGGACGGCTTGCTCGTCGATATCACCGAGCGCAAGCAAGCAGAACAGCTGCTAGCCGACTACAACCGCACTCTAGAAAGCCAGGTACAAGAGCGCACCGCTAAACTAGCCCGAAGCAATGCTCGCTTAAAACGAGAGGTTGGCAGACGCCGGGAGACAGAAGCTCAATTACGGCAAAGTCAGGCATTATTTAAAAATGCATTTGAAACAGCAGCAATTGGCATGGCTCTAGTTGCTCCGGAGGGACAATTAGTAGCAGCTAATCGTTCATTTTGTCAAATGTTAGGTTATTCAGAAACGGAATTGCTATCCCTCACATTTCAGGGAATTACTTACCCGGACGATCTCGAATCTGACCTTGATTATGTGCAGCAATTACTAGCAGGAAAAATTTCTACTTACGACCTAGAGAAGCGTTACTTACATAAAGATGGGCATATTATTTGGAGTAGCCTGAGTACATCTTTAGTGCGAGATTCCCAGGAGAATCCGCTCTATTTTATTGGGCAGATTCAAAATATTACCGCTCGCAAAATTGCAGAATCGGCACTCAAAGAAAGCGAAGAAAAATTCCGTGCTATCTTTAACCAAACATTTCAATTCGTTGAATTGCTCCAGCGCGATGGGATTCTCTTGGAAGCCAACGAGACTGCCCTTGAATTCGCCGGTATGACTCGCGAACAGGCGATTGGAAAGCCATTTTGGGAAGCGCGATGCTGGACGATTTCAAAAGCAACTCAGGAGCAATTAGAAGCCGGAGTCGATCTTGCTGCCAAAGGAAAATTTATCCGCTATGAAGTGGATGTTTTGGGGAAAGGAGATCGCGTCGCCACTATTGACTTTTCCCTGCGTCCGATGCGAGATGAATGTGGGCAGGTGAAGTTACTGATCGCTGAAGGACGAGACATCACCGAACGCAAAGCACTAGAACTAGAACTTGCTCAAAAGCAAGAACTTTTAGATGCCTTCATCACAAGTGCCCCGGTGGGTATGTGCGTTCTTGACAGTCAACTGCGCTTCACCCTGATCAACGAAAGCCTTGCAGAAATCAATGGTATTTCCGCAGCAGAACATATAGGTAAAACACCGTGGGAAATCGTACCTGACTTAGCACTTAAGCAGGAGAAGATCTTCCAACGAGTTTTGGCGACTGGAGAAGCCGTCCTGTACGTTGAAATTAATGGAGAAACGCCAAAATTACCAGGTGTCAATCGAACCTGGTTAGCTTCTTACTTTCCCATTCAGGCGCAAAGCAATCAGCCCATTGGGATTGGGATGGTACTGGTAGAAATTAGCGATCGCAAACTTGCAGAAGAAAACCTGAAGCAAGCCGAGTATAAGTACCGTACATTAGTCGAACAAATTCCCGGAGTAGTTTACATATCGCCTACTGGAGCAACTACCGAGCAAGCTTATATTAGCCCCCAACTGCAACAACTATTAGAGATTCCTCTAGAAGAATGGTCTCCTGGCTTCTTTAATAGTTGGGTTGATTACGTTCATCCAGAAGATCGCGATCGCGTTTTGCAAGCCGTAAACACCACGATCTCTACAGGAGAACCGTTAATCGCAGAATATCGGATGATTACCCGCAATGGCAAAACCATCTGGATAAGAGATCGAGCCAAGTTAGTAGTTTCCAGCGATGGACAGGCGCAAGTGCTTCAAGGTTTAGCCTTCGACATCAGCGATCGCAAGCAAATTGAGCAAGCGCTGCAAGAAAGCAACGAACGTTTTCACTTAGCAGCATCGGCAGTTAAAGGATTTATCTACGACTGGGATCTCAAACAAAATATCGTTCTAAGGACGCAGGGACTGTTTGAACTGGTTGGATACCGCCCCGAAGAAGCCGAAGCTAAAGTTGATTGGTGGAACAAACACGTCCACCCAGAAGATTTACCGAAAGTTTCCCAACAGCTATCCGAAGCATTTACTACTCCAATTCAAAATTATTACGTGCTTGAGTACCGACTTCGCCACCGAGACGGTCACTATGTTTACCTGTCAGATTATGGGACGATAGCACGAGATGCAGACGGACAAGCAATTCGAGCCATAGGTCACGCGATAGATGTGAGCGATCGCAAACTTGCAGAAGCAGCCCTGCAACAGGCACTCCAAGCAGCCCAAGCCGCATCCATTGCAAAAAGCCGCTTCCTGTCTAACATGAGCCACGAACTGCGTACCCCCCTCAATGCCATTCTAGGTTTTAGCCAAGTGATGGTTCGCAGCCATTCTCTTTCCGCTGACCACAAAGAACAGCTAAAAATCATCAATCGCAGTGGCGAACATTTGCTAAGTCTGATTAATGATGTTCTGTCAATGGCCAAAATAGAAGCGGGTCAAGCCACTCTCCATGAAAATCGTTTTGACTTGTATCAGCTACTCGACGACCTAGAAAAGATGCTGCGGTTCAAAGCTATCTCCCAAGGCTTACAGCTCATATTTGAACGCGGGGAAAACGTTCCCCAATACGTGCAAAATGACGAAAATAAATTGCGCCAAGTCTTAATAAATTTGTTAGGAAATGCTATCAAATTCACTCAAAAAGGTAGCGTTATTTTGCGAGTGAAACTTGCACGCGAAAAAGGTTACAAAGTAAACCAAAAAGATTATCAGTTCTTAATCGCCTTTGAAGTTGAAGACACTGGCCCTGGCATCGCACCTGATGAGATGGGCACCTTGTTTGACCCCTTCGTACAAACTGAGACTGGCCGCAAATCAATGCAAGGAACGGGATTAGGTTTACCTATAAGCCGACAATTTGTGCGGTTGATGGGGGGAGATATTTTAGTCAGCAGCCAAGTGGGTAAAGGAACGATTTTTATATTTGACTTGCTGGTGAGTAAGGTTAGCACTGTTGATAAAAAGGCTTTATCTACCAACAAAAATATAATTGGACTAGATCCGAACCAACCTACTTATCGCATTTTAGTTGTTGAGGATGTACAAGAGAATCGCCAGCTAATGATGAAGCTGCTTGAACCGTTAGGATTCCAAGTGCGGGAGGCAGCTAACGGCATCGAAGCGATCGCTTTGTGGTCAAGCTGGAGACCAGATCTCATATGGATGGATATAAAGATGCCTGTCATGGACGGTTATGAAGCGACCAGGCAAATTAAAGCTAGGGAAAGGCAATTAGCGAGTGGGGACTTGGAAATAAATAGCCTTGAAAACTCTTCTACCCAAGGCGCGATCGCCAAGACTGTTATTATTGCCCTTACTGCCAGCGCTTTTGAAGAAGAAAGAGTCAATATATTGTCAGCAGGCTGCGACGACTTCATTTCTAAGCCTTTCCGCGAGTCAGTGCTATTTGACAAAATGGCTCAACACTTGGGGGTACGCTATCTCTTTGAAGAAGAAAATTACCCCCCTTTGTCTCAGCCAGCTACAATACCTAGACAACTGATACCCGAGGATATTAGCGTGATGCCAACGGAATGGATAGCGCAGCTACATCAAGCCGTCTTATGCGCCAACGACGAGGAAATCTTAAAGCTAATCGAACAAATTCCCTCCCCCGAAGCTTCTTTGGCTTACGCTCTTAAAGAATTAGTTAATAACTTTCGTCTAGATCTGCTCTTTGATTTAACTCAATCATTTATAAATGAGTAGCCATCAAACATCTGCTTATTCCCCAGACATTCTTCTTGTTGATGATACTCCAGACAACCTGCGAGTTCTATCCACCATGCTCGGTGAAAGCGGGTATCGAGTCAGGAAAGTAATTAACGGAAAGCTAGCTTTGAAGGTAGTTGAAGCCGCTCCTCCCGATTTAATTTTACTCGATATTTTAATGCCAGATATGGATGGCTATCAAGTCTGCTCGTTACTAAAAGCTAATCCCCAGACATCGGATGTTCCAGTAATTTTTATTAGCGCTCTCGACGACATATTTGATAAGGTAAAAGGTTTTGAAGTCGGTGCTGTAGATTACATTAGCAAACCCTTCCAAGAAGCAGAAGTTTTAGCGAGGGTAAAAAACCAACTAACCATCCGACACCTATATAATCAGCTTGCCACACAAAATGCAGTTTTGCAACAACAAATCCAAGAACGTCAGCGAGCTGAGGCTGAAACTAATCTTCTCTTACAAATAACGCAAGCAATTAGTAAATCTTCCGACTTGGACTCAGCCTTAGAAGTTACCCTCCAGCAAGTATGTGAAACTATTAGTTGGAATTTTGGAGAAGCCTGGATTCCTAATGATGATGGATTTTTAGAATGCAGTTGCGGGTGGTATGCCACAACTGAAAGTCTCCAGGAATTTCGATATTATAGCGAAAAGTTGACATTTACTCCCCATACGGGGCTACCAGGGCGAGTTTGGATGTCGCAGAAACCTGAGTGGATAGAAAATGTTTCGCTTGAGCAAAACCAACTTTTTTTACGTTCTGATATTGCCTTAGAAGCAGGACTCAAAACTGCTTTAGGCGTTCCCCTAGTTCTCGATGACCAAGTGCTGGCTGTTTTAGTTTTCTTTAAAACAGAACAACGAAAACCAGAAGAAAGATTAATTGAGCTAGTCAATGCTGTTGCTACTCAATTAGGTTCGCTCATCCAGCGCAAAAAAGCAGAAGCCGCTCTTGTTAAAGCCAACATTGAGCTAGAGCGTCTCGCCACCTTAGATGAATTGACCGGAGTCCCCAATCGCCGTCACTTTAATGAGTATTTAAATAAAGAATGGCGGCGACTGGCACGAGAGCAATTACCCTTATCGATGATTTTATGCGATATTGATTATTTCAAGAGCTATAACGACACTTATGGTCATTTAGCGGGAGATTTTTGTTTGCAGCAAGTAGCTAAAGCAATTAGAAGGGCTGTTAAGCGTCCGGCAGATTTAGTGGCTCGTTATGGAGGGGAAGAATTTGCTGTCGTTCTGCCTAATACTCATACTGAAGGAGCTTTACAAGTAGCGGAAGCTATCCGGGATGGGGTGCAAAGTCTTAAAATTGCTCGCCTTCACTCTAGTGTTAGTGAATATGTTACTTTAAGTTCGGGTGTTGCTAGCTTGGTTCCCCAACATAAACTTGACCCTTCAGCTTTAATTGCTCTGGCTGACAAGGCACTATATGAAGCTAAAGACAAGGGGAGAAATCGCTGTATTATGAAAAGTTTTGATTCCCTATCCTCGCATTTGCAAGACAAGGCGCTTTCCGGCTAAAGCAAAGCAGTTTGAGCGGTCAAAACTCCTTTAATTACTAAAATTATTGAATAATAAACTTGGTAGTTGATGTATTTAAAAAATATTATAGCGATTCTCAATTCTGTAGGGGCGGGAAGTTTTATCGCCCTAACGCTTAAGCGTATGAAGGCGATTTAAAATATGTAAAATGTCAGAGGTTCAGATACCCGACTTCTTAAAGAAGTCGGGTATCTCGCCTTCACGAATTATTTAAGACTGTTATATGTTGAAAACAAATTGTCTAATGGAATAGCATGGCGATCGCTACCTGAGTGATGCAACTATAGCTGCCACCTGGAAAAACCTGTTAACATCGGTTGGACTAGAAGCGATCGCAACCCAGCCACTATTACCCTAGCGCTAAGTACCATTAAAAATTATATCGGGGTGCCAGTGTCCGGTAGCTGATAGCTAACCGCTTGTAAGAATAAGCGTTAGCGCTCGACGGTTGATTTCTAGTTGCCAAGGATATATGTGGCGAAAGCTCAGGCGGCGAATTTTAGAATGGCGAGGGGTACTAATTACCGCCCCAAGTGTAGCAGGATTAGCTATTGGAGCTACTTCCCTTGGATTGCTTCAGGTTCTAGAATGGCCAGTCCACGACCAATTTTTTCGGCTGCGTCCCGAAGAGCCACCTGACCCGCGTATTGTTATTGTCACTATTGGAGAATCAGATCTTGCGAACATTAAGCAAGGGCAAGTTTCTGATGCTGTTTTGGCTAAATTGCTCCAGAAAATTAAAGTACAGCAGCCTGTAGCAATCGGTCTAGATCTTTATCGAAATCTACCCGTCGAACCCGGCTATCAGACATTAGTGGAGGTGTTTAAGTCCACCCCCAACTTGATTGGCATTGAAAAAGTAGGTGGAGAGATGGTTGCACCACCCCCCACCTTAAATCAGCTCGGCCAAGTTGCGGCGGCAGACTTGGTGCTAGATCCCGATGGCAAGGTGCGTAGAGGTTTGTTGACGATTAAAAATGACAAGCGCCAGACCAGAGAAAGCTTAGGAGCGAAGCTGGCGTTGATGTATCTGGAAAGTAAAGGCGTTACCCTCGAGGTGAGCGATGCCGCCAAGAAGCATTATCGCTTGGGTCGAGCTGTAATCAAGCCGTTTACGGGGAATGAAGCAGGTTATGTCCGTGCTAATACGGGTGGATACCAGATTTTGTTGGACTATCGCGGGACGCAAAAAAACTTCCATACTGTATCAATGACAGAAGTTCTAGAGAACCGCATCGATCCGAACTTGATAGGCGATGCCTCCGGCTCTGCTTTCGCAGGACGCATCGTCTTGATCGGTGCTATTGGGCAGAGTTCTAACGACTTGTTTTTTACTCCCTACAGTAGCAGCATTACCAGTCCCAAACGAATGCCTGGTGTAGTCATTCATGCAAATTTAGCCAGCCAGATTTTAAGTGCTGCTCTAGAGGGGCAACCTTTAATTAAGAGTTTGCCTAAACCAATTGAATGGCTGTGGATTTTCAGCTGGTCGTTTGCAGGTGCCTCAGTGCGTTGGATGTTGCTACGGGCACTGTTGAAAAAGAGCCTGCTTCCCAGTTGGGCAATCCATAGCATTTGCATTGTCTTAGCAGGAGGCGCTATTTTTACTTGCAGCTATTTAGCCTTTTTGGGAGGTTGGTGGATACCTGTAGTTTCCCCATCGCTGGCTTTGATTGGGTCTATAGTTGCGATCGCAGGTTATCATCGCGCCCAATTGCAGCAGGAAAATACCGATCTGGAAATCGTCCTGGAGGCTACTAACGAACACTACGATGCCTTGACGATGGAGTTGCAAATCCAGGCAGAGGAAGCGGTTAAAGCAAGTGAGAGGAAGCTGGCTCAATTCTTAGATGCTGCGTCGTTGGCAGTAGTAGCCATTGATGGGACGGGCAAACCCTACTTTTTTAATCAGAGGTCAAAAGAGTTACTGGGTAAAGGAGTCGTGCCGTCAGCTACCATCGAGCAATTGGCAGAAGTTTACCAATTCTATATCGCGGGTAGCGATCGCTTTTACCCTGTAGAACAGATGCCTATCGTGCGTGCGTTGAAGGGGGAGCGCACTTCTGTGGATGATATGGAGATCCGCCGAGGGGGCAAGATTATCCCCATAGAAGTTTGGGGAACCCCCATTTACGATGAGTCTGGGCAAATTACTTACGCGATCGCGGCTTTTCAAGACATTACCGAACGCAAACAGGCTCAACAGGCACTAATACAAGCTGAAGAGAAGTATCGCAGTATCTTTGAAAATGCCCTTGAAGGCATATTTCAGACCACGCCCGACGGAGGTTATTTGAGCGCCAATCCAGCATTGGCACAGATTTACGGCTACGATTCAGCCGAAGAGTTGATGGCAACTCTCACTAACATTCAGCATCAACTTTACGTCGATCTGCAACGCCGCAGCGAGTTCCTGTCATTAATGGAGCAGTATGGTGCTATATCTGGGTTTGAATCTCAGGTCTATCGCAAAGATCGCAGCATTATCTGGATTAGCGAGAATGCCCGTACTGTCTGCGATGATAATGGCGTACTGCTCTACTATCAAGGCTTCGTTGAGAACATCACCGAACGCAAACTGGCAGAAGAAGAAAGGCAAAAATTTACCAATCAGCTCTATCAAATCAATAAGGCAAACGAACGTTTTGTGCCGCGTAAATTTCTCCAGTTGTTAGAGAAAGAAAGCATTCTTGATGTCCAATTAGGCGACCACGTACAGCTAGATATGTCGATTCTCTTTACGGATATTCGCGATTTCACGACGCTATCGGAAAAAATGACTCCAGAAGAGAATTTCAAATTCATAAATGCTTACCTCAGTCACATGGAGCCTGTTATTCGTGAAAATAATGGCTTTATTGATAAATATATTGGCGATGCAATTATGGCGCTGTTTGGCGGCAGTGCTGATGATGCAGTTAAAGCCGGAATAGATATTTTGCACCGACTTGCCGAATACAATACAACAAGAAATACACCAGAAAGTCCACCGATTCAGATCGGCATCGGCATCAACACGGGTTCTTTGATGTTGGGAACTGTAGGGGGGCGCAACCGCATGGATGGTACGGTGATTAGCGATGCTGTTAATTTAGCTTCTCGCCTAGAAGGGCTGACGAAATATTACGGGGTGTCGTTGTTAATTTCTCATAATACTTTTAGCTGTTTGCAGCGTTGCGACGAGTATGGGTTGCGCCTCATCGATCGCGTCAAAGTTAAGGGGAAATCAGAAATGGTGTCAGTATTTGAGATATTTGATGCCGATCCACCAGAAGTTCGAGAGAGTAAATTAGCTACAAAAGCAACTTTCGAGCAGGCTGTGTTTCATTACTATATGCATTCTTTCACAGAAGCAGCACAACTGTTTCAACGGTGTTTGGAGATTACCCCTTGGGATAAAGTTGCTCAAATTTATCTGGAACGCTGTCAGCAGCAGGCGATCGCAGCGATGTCTCTTTAAATTAAGCGAGGATCGTGGTAATTTTTAGGTGTTTGAGCTGCTCATTCGTACAGAAGTGGTAACAGGTTTAAATCCTGTATCGCCCATTCGTTCGGCTTGTGGTTTAACAGATTATTTATCGTCGTTAACACATTGTTATCGAGCTGACAAAATAAGTGAGGTTTGACAGATTATTTGTTATTGATGGACTTGTGGCAAAGGTTTAAAAATTAGTGTTTGTTAGCGAATAAGTTGGTAGCGCGGAGTTTTGTAATAAAATACTTAAAGTACTTTTCTTACTGGAAAATTATTAACTAAAATTAGTATATATTTTTGGTTATTTAAAATTGCAAATAATTAATAACTCAGCGCCTATAGACGGTTTACCAGTGGAATCGGGTGAATGAGCTGGGTTTTGCCAACTTTGCCTTTAATGCAGAAAGCTAAACGAGGTTATTTATGAAACGTCGGAATTTGCTTAATTATGCGGCGATCGCAACAACTAGCGCAGCAGCACTAGCAGCTTGCAGCAAAACTGCCCCTAACACTTCATCTCCGATCGCGAGTCCTAGCCAGCCAATTATTCAATGGCGTATGGCAACGGGTTGGAACAAGTCCCTCAACGTCGTCTTTGGGGCGATCGATCGTTTTTGCCAACGAGTTGGTCATGCTACCAATGGGCGGTTCACCATTACGCCCTACGAAGCCGGAGAGATTGCCTCGGCGCTAGAAATTCTCGATGTTGTATCCGCTAAAACCGTTGAGTGTGGCTTCACGGCTGGTTATCACTACGTCAATAAAAATTTCGCATTTGGGCTTTCGACGGCTGTTCCGTTTGGATTGAATGCCCAACAACAAAATGCTTGGTTGTATTACGGTGGTGGGTTAGAAGCGCTCCAAAAAGTTTACGCGCAGTACGGTGTCATCCAATTTCCCGCAGGCAATACAGGCGCACAAATGGGCGGTTGGTTCACTCGTAAAGTTAATTCTGTTGCTGACCTAGAAGGTCTAAAGATGCGGATTCCCGGTTTGGGTGGAGAACTTATGAAGCGCCTGGGTGTAGATGTGCAAGCAATGCAAGGAACGGAAATCTTCAAGGCATTGGAATCTGGAAAAATTCAAGCCGCAGAGTGGGTTGGTCCCTACGAAGATGAAAAACTAGGATTGGATCGGGTCGCACCCTACTATTACTATCCGGGCTGGTGGGAGCCAGGAACGATGTATGAAATTCAGGTGAATCAAGCGGCTTGGGATAGGCTGCCCAAAGAGTATCAAGCAATTTTTCAAAGCGCAGCTGTAGAAGCTAATCTGACTATGCAAGCTCAATATAATGCTGTTAATGGTGAAGCGCTGGAACGATTGGCGCTAAAGGGAACAAAGTTGCTGCCCTTCAGCGAGGAAATTTTACGATCTGCTCAAAAAGCGGCGTTTGAACTATATGAAGAAACTGCCAGTAAAGATGCAACGTTCAAAGCCATCTACGAGCATTGGAAAACATTTCGCACCCAAGTATATAGTTGGAATCGCATTAACGAGCTAAGTTTTGCCAGCTTTGCGTTTATCCAAGAAAAATAAGATTGGGTTTAACTTTTTATTAGTGAAATTTTTATATGCTACGACTCCCGCAGTTTAATGATGGTGGTTTAAAGCGATTAGGCAAGCAAGGAAGAAGCATTCTCTCAATGCTGGACGTTCGCTTTCGCAATTTAAAGATCAGCGGCAAACTGAATCTGGGTTTTGGCATACTGGTTGTTCTTACATTTCTGGTTATTGGACGCAGTTATCTGAGTAGCGTTCAGGCAACTATTACCATTAATAGAACGCGACAAGTAAGGATGCCCGCTGCTCTTATCTCCGCCGATGCTCAAACTAACTTGCTGAAGATGGTGTCTGATATGCGGGGTTATTTGGTATCTGGAGAATCTGTGTTTCGCGATCGCTATCAGCAGTCCCGGCAAACCTTTGAAGCAAGGCTGGCTGAACTAACAAATATTCTCCAGCAACAGCCATCTTCGGACAATCAACGTCGTCTGAGGGAACTCCAGCAAACTTATAAACTATGGGCTGCGCTCCCCGATCGGCTATTTGCCCTCCACAACAACTTACTTGATAATCAACCAGCGTTGCGAATGTTAGACAAAGACGGGGAGTTTCTCATTTCCACCATCTTGGTCGAAACCGATCGCATCTTGGACGAACAAGAAGAGCGATCGCCCTCAAATACCAACACCTTACTCCTTAAAGATGTAGTCGAATTTAAAAGCTCGTTTGCACTTATGATTTCGCAATTGCGCGGCTATCTGGTGACGCAAGATCCAGAATTTCGATTTGACTATGCGAGCTATTTCAAAACAAACCAAGCTGCTTGGAAGGCTTTAAATAGCAGACGAAATGCCCTAAGCGCAAGCCAGCAAGCTCGTCTAGACAAAATTGCACAATCGTATCAGCAATTTCAGCCATTGCCTCAGCGCATGTTTGAAATTGTGGAAGGCGAACATTATCGAGAAGATTTATTTTTGTTTCGCCAAGAAACGGAACCTTTAACTGAAAAAATGCTGAGCCTGCTAAATGAAATTGTGGCAAGTCAGCAACATGCACTTACGTCTGAGTTACAAGCTGGAAGTCAAGGATTAGCGACAGGTGAGTGGCAAACCCTTTTAGGAGGACTAATTGCCTTGGGGGTGAGTATCAGCCTAACTCTACTCCTGCGGCGACAAATTGCCAATTCAATCAATCGCCTCACAACCGTAACTAATCGCATCATAGAAGGCGATCTTGATGCCAGAGCTAGCATAGAATCGCGAGATGAAATTGGTATTTTGGCTAAGACGTTTAACCAGATGACAGATTACTTGCAGCGCTCGAAAGAGGAATTGGAGGAGTACAGCCGTACCTTAGAGCAAAGAGTCGATGCACGAACCCAGGAATTGCAGGAAAAGAACCAACAATTAGGCGAAACACTTATACATTTACAACAAACTCAGGCTCAATTAATCCAAACTGAGAAAATGTCTAGCCTTGGACAACTGGTGGCGGGTGTAGCACATGAAATTAATAATCCTGTAAACTTTATTCATGGTAATGTTTTACACGCCAATCAATACGTCCAAGATTTGTGTAAGTTAGTGGAACTTTATCAAACTGAGTATTCTCACCCTAATCGCAAAATTGAAGACTTTATAAAAGAAATTGATTTAGAGTTTCTGCAAGAAGATTTACCCAAAATATTCACATCCATGCAAGTGGGAACGGAACGCATTCGTGAGATTGTTCAGTCGCTACGAACTTTCTCTCGTTTAGATGAATCCGAAGTTAAAGAAGTGAATATTCACGAAGGAATTGATAGTACGCTGATGATTTTGCATAATCGCTTGAAAGCAAAACCCGATCATCCAGAAATTACAATTATTAAAGAGTACAAGAATTTACCTCGGATTGAATGCTATGCAGGACAGCTTAATCAGGTGTTCATGAATGTTTTGACAAATGCGATCGATGCTTTGGAGGAAAAGGAAAAAAATAAGAAGCGGGAATTAGAGATTAAAAATGGCTCAAATTCTGAGATTCACTCAGCTCCCACCATTTGGATTCGCACTGAAGTGCTAGGTACTAATCGCGTTACTATTCGCATTGCAGATAATGGCCCTGGTATGCCAAAAAATGTCCAGCAGCGGTTGTTCGATCCTTTTTTCACTACAAAGCCTGTCGGCAAAGGTACAGGTCTGGGAATGTCAATTAGCCATCAAATTATCACTGAAAAACACAAAGGTACTCTGAGTTGTATTTCTAGTCCTAAAGCAGGAGCTGAGTTTGTGATTGAAATTCCAATTCACCAGCATTGTAATAGCGATCGCATTTAATATGCATACTACCGGAGGTGTTTGTCTGAACAAGTTTTAAAATGTATTTATGGCGCGAATCCTTTAGCTCTAACTAGGTTCTTTATACTTGAGCTTCTTTAGCGCGATCGCCAATATAAAATTATATTTTTTTCAGTCTCCAAAGCGATATATCCGTCTGGTAAATAGAATCTATTTTAATATTCTGCTCTTGCTGAAGATCGGCAATAAACTTTTTAGAAGGATTAAATAAAAATACATCGCTATAACCATCAGGTATCTTAGGTACATTTGGCTGCACAAACAACAGCAGCCGGACTTTAGGATCGAGGCGATAGCTTAAAGGCATTACTTGGCCTAAACGAGCATCGGAAATTATAATTGGGGATGAAGCTTGGTTGATGACGCGAGACATATCGACAATAAATTTATCTTTCCCCCACCACGTCTGTGCTTGTGAATCTATCGCACAAGATAAAACGCCCGCAGAAATTAGCAAGCTAGTGGCAAGTTGCCATAATTTAACCCGTTGCAAGCTAATGTTTAGAGAGCTAATTTGACTAGCTAGAAGATAAGCAACAGCAATTTCAAGACCTAAATAACATGGCGTAAAATACCTATCTACCGTTGAGCGTCGTCCTCCGGAAATTAAATCTGGCAGTACAAATGCTAATGCCGTTACTCCTATTAAGGTGAAAATAAATAACCAAACTCGTTCTTCAGTATGACGGCATAAAAAATAAATTGAATAAATTACCAAAATTAATACTGGTAGGCTCAAATAAATTAATAAATTATCATATTCATAATTCCAAGATATAAATAAATGGCATAGGTTGAGACTCCATTTTTTTAGCAAAGATAAAAAAGGCAATGGTAATTTTATCCACTCCATAACATCAAATGCCCGGTTCCTAAGAATAAACCATACCCAAGGAGTAAAGCTTAAAACCGCAAAAATAGAGGCTAGCGAATAAGCAATAAGAGTTTTATTTAAGCGGAAGCGTTGAAGGATAATGAGATAAATTCCATGACTCGTTAAAACTAAAATAGAAAATAAATGGGAATAAAAACTTAACGCCATAATTGCCGCATAAGCAATCCATGCAAGTTTTGTTTTAATGCGTATAGCCCGTAACAATAACGTGCTTGATAGCAATATCATTACTGCCCATAGACTGTACTGGCGCACTTCCTGAGCATATCTGACAAAAAAAGGCGATACAGCAACTAACGCCATTGCCAGCCAGCCTACTGTTGAGGATTCAAATAATTCTAAACATAGCCAGTAAATGCAAGGAAATATAAATAAGCTAATTAAAGCAGGGAAACTTCGCATGGCTGTTACAGAACTGCCAAAGCACTGCGCCCAAAATCTTGCTAATACATAATAAATAGGTGGATGTTCAGACCTCTTTTTGAGAATATTTAATGTATCGTTTATATTTTTATCAAATTTAATTTGTTGATATTTATGTAAATCATCAATAGTAATTTGCTGGTTGTTGTAGGCTAACTCGGTTGTTATTTTATCGTCATAACCAGCTAGCCATAATGAAGTATATGTTTCATCTTCCCAGTAAACTTTTTGATTGAGGCTAGCAAAACGGAAAAATATGCCAAGGATTAAAATAATAATAACGAAAAAATTTAACCATTTTTGAGGCATTGGATAAGGCGGATTCATGGCAATATTCCTTAAAAATCAAGGTTGCGATCGCGCAACAATATTACAAGACAAGATTAGCGATCGCGTAATTAATTTTACTTCGCGCGATCGCTAGCCACACGTATTATGTTCATACACTTTAGAGGAAAGCATCATTTGCACCACAAAAATTTCCTCTCGTTTCCCCCTAACAAAATATCACTGCTACTCTCCAGCAGCAAGTAAAGCACCAGCAGCGATCGCATCTACAGGTTTAGAAAAAAAGTAGCCCTGTCCGTGTTCGCATTGCAACCCTTCGAGTAAGGCTAACTGAGTTTGAGTTTCTATCCCTTCAGCGATCGCATCCATACCTAAACTATGAGCTAAGTTTATAATCGCCTGTACGATCTCGGAATTTTCGCCGTTTGCACCCATACGGCTGACAAAAGAACGGTCAATCTTCAATGTATCTATGGGAAAACTGTGCAGATAACTTAAAGAAGAATAACCCGTCCCAAAATCATCAATACTTAAATGAATATCCAGTGCTTTCAGTTCTTGAAGCATAGCTTTTGCAGCACTCGCATTTTCCATTACAATACTTTCTGTAATTTCCAGCTTGAGACTGCCCCCGTCCAGCCCAGTCTCGCAGAGTATTTGCTCAATTCGCTGCGTTAAGTCTGGCTGGGAAAACTGTTTGCCAGAAAGATTAACGCTAATCGTCAATTTCTGATGGGGAAATTGCATCTGCCATATACGCATTTGCAGGCAAGCTTCGCGCAGCACCCAGGCTCCCAGAGGGATAATTAAACCAGTTTCTTCAGCGACAGGAATAAACTCTACTGGGGAAACCATGCCACGAGTGGGATGCAACAAACGCACCAGCGCCTCAAACCCAGTAATCTGACCGCTCGTTAAGGCAACAATTGGTTGATAGTAAAGTAGGAAGTATGGCTTTTTAGCCCCGTGTTTTGAATGTTGGCGATCGCCTGTTGCTAAGTGCTGGGTCTCCTCAAGCGCCAGTCGCAAGTCATTTTCTAACTCCAAGCGGGCGACAGCATGGGCGTGCATGGGGGCGTTAAACACCTGGTAACGTGCTTTACCCATTGCTTTAGCTTGATACAAAGCGATGTCAGCATCCCTCAAAAGATTTCCCGGCCAGTAGCAGCGATCGCTATGGCTAATTCCACCCAAGGTAATACCAATGCTAGCCGTAACGACAACTTGGTGGCCGTCGAGATTAAAAGACGACCTCAGTTCCTGTTGGATGCGGTCGGCAATTTCCGTTGCATCGCTAACATCGTTAATCTCATCAAGCAAAATGACGAATTCATCGCCCCCAAGTCGTGCGACAGTATCGCCAGATCGCAGACATACTTCCAATCGTCGCGCGATCGCGCTTAGTAATTGGTCGCCGACTACGTGCCCCAAACTGTCATTGACGATCTTGAACCGATCCAGATCTAAAAACAAGACCGCAAACTGATATTCTGGTTGGCGACGCAGCCGCGCGATCGCAATGGACAGCCGATCCATAAATAACGAGCGATTCGGCAGACCTGTTAGCGGATCGTGGAAGGCATCATAAAACAATTGTTCCTCAGCTATCTTGCGATCGCTAATATCCGTCTGCGACCCAGCCATGCGGTATGCAACTCCATTTTTTTCCCTCACCGCCAGCCCCCGACACAGCATCCAGCGGTAGGTTCCGTCTCGATGCAACATGCGATACTCTTTCTCAAAATGTTGAGTCAGCCCATCTAGATGCGCCGTAATAGCTGCGCTGACTCGTTCAAAGTCTTCTGGATGCACCCGGTTAAACCACTCATCCGGGCTATCGCCAATTTCGTTATCTTTGTGACCGAGCATGGCTTTCCAGCGCGGGGATAAATAAATCGTGTCGGCTTTTATATTCCAATCCCACAACCCCTCATTACTACCGCGCACTGCAAGTTCATAGCGTTCTTCCGATTCCCGCAGAGCAACTTCTGCTTGCTTGCGCTCAATTGCTGTCGCCAGCACGTTAGCAACGGCTTGCATAAAGTTAACCTCATCAGAGGTAAAGCGTCGGTGTTTGGATGTGTGGGCGCTCAAAACACCAAAAGGCTGAGTAGACCCGTGAACGATCACGCTCATGCCGCTAACTATTCTGTGATTGTGCAGCAGCGGCGTTCCAGCAAAGCGGGTTTCTATGCGGAGGTCTTCGACAATGACTGGTTCGCCAACAAGCAAAGTATAGCCTGCCTGCGATCGCCCATTAGCACCTACGACCGCAGACCCGACAAGCCCTTCCTGCCAGCCCACACCTGCACGTAATAATAAAGTGCTGCCACCTGGCATCAGTTCCAAAATTTGACAATATTTCACCCCAAGAGTCTGAGCCACAAGAGTGACCGCTCGCTCCATCAGCGTCGCTAGCTCTATCCCCGCCAATGCCTGCTGACCCAATTCAGCCACAACTGCACTCGCACGGGCATAAGCTCTTACTTCTTGTTCTGCCTGCTTGCGGCTGGTAATATCGCGCTGCACGGCAAGAAAATGAGTATAGCAACCCCTAGCGTCTGCAATGGGTACGATGTTCAGATCCACGCAAAATTCATAACCATCTTTGTGCTGGTTGATCAGTTCCGCTCTGACTGGCTCGCATCGTGATATTGCTTGACGTATTTTCTCTAGTTCAGAACGTTGCGTATTAGAGCTTTGCAGAAAGCGCGGTGTCCTGCCAATAATCTCTTCTAAGCTATAACCTGTCATGCGAGTAAAAGCTTTATTAGCATAGACAATCTTAGGGCCGTCCGGCTCATTGATTGGACTAGCTTCAGTAATAACGATCGCATCGTTGGCATTTTCTACGCACGACTCTAACAGGCGCAGCCTTTCCTCTGCATACTTAGGTTCTGTAATGTCGCTAAACGAAGTCACAGCAGCGTATGGCTTTGTTTCCCCTGGGGAAAACAAGGGTTGTGAATTAATCGCAATCCAAGTAACAATACCGTCCGGTTTGTAGATGCCCATCAACACATTCGCACAAGGCTTCCCGGTTCGCAACGTCACCATTGCTGGATGTATCTCGCCAGGAAAGGGAGAGCCATCAGGATAAATCGCACGCCACTGCGGATCTATCGATGTTCGTCCTATAATTTGATCTGCTGTTAGCCCCAAAATGCGCTCCGCAGCAGTATTGCAAGCTTGGATAGTGCCTTTAGCGTCTTGCAGTACAACACCTTCTTCCATCGCCGCAACAACCGAGCGATAGCGTTCCTGGCTTTTTCGCAGCGCTTCCTCTGCTTCCTTGCGTTGAGTAGTATGCCACAGGCTTTCGCTAATATCCTTCGCCGTTGCGTAAATCAACTGCTGTCCCTTCAGAGGTGTGGCGTTCCACAACAGCCATTTATAGGAGCCGTCTTTGCAGCGGTAGCGATTTTCAAAAGAAAGTGTCTCGCCACCAAGAGTCAGTTTTTCGATTTCTGCCTCTGTTATTTCACGGTCGTCTGGATGCACAAATTCGATAAACGGTCTAGCCAACAATTCATCGTTGGTATAGCCCAAGATTTTTTCCCACTGGGGGTTCAGCCGCTTGAAGTACCCATCCATTCCAGCAGTGCAAAGCATATCCAGCGACAGAGCGAATAAATGCTCTAGATCCTGCTCCGCTTGCTGGCAATCCCGGAGCCTACGCTCCATCTGATTAAATTGATTTCGCAAGTCCAGAAGCGTCCGCACCTGTCGTGCTAAAGTTCGCAATGATGAGCTTTGCTCGTAGCTCAATTCACGCGGTACTAAGTCCATTACGCATAAAGCTCCGGTCGGATGGCCTACCTGAGTCATTAAGGTAGCACTTGCATAAAAGCGGATATAGGGGCTAGATATAAAGTGCGAAGTTGCGCTAAAACATATGTCCTGGTGTGTATCCGGGACAATTAACAAATCAGACGATTGAGGATGACTCGCTAACAAAGTTTCAATAAAAGACAGTTCCGGCGGGAGATAATCGCCCACCAGGGATGTAAACCATTGTCTGGTACCATCGCTCAGCCATAGCAGCGCAAGTGGAGTCTGGCAAATATGGGCTGCCATGCGAGCAATATCCCCGAACTCCATCTCCGAGTAGGCGTCGAACAGAGGAGATTGGAGCTTTGTAGAGATTTTTACTACTTGATGCCCATTCAGATGTGGTTTAATCATTAATAATTAGCTGGTTGCAATGCTAGCGGCGATATGCGCTATTTCTCAGCTTCTCTATCTCATTCTCTCTCTTTTTCTGGCGCTCTTAATAATTGCTTAATTCTTCTCAAACCTTGTAAAGCAAACGCGCAGCCCATCCTTCGGGCGCCGCGTTGGAATTAGTACTGGTTCAAGCCTTTGTCGGGCAGTTATTTCCCACTGATAGTCGCGCAATAAGTGGGCAGCAACAATTTTCATCTCCAGCTTCGCAAACGCGATCCCCAAACAAATGCGCGGGCCGCCCCCAAAGGCTATTAGACTGAAATGTTTTGGTTTTTGTTCCTGTCGTTGCGGGCCAAATCGGTCTGGGTCAAATTGTTCTGGCTGCGGGTAGATTTCTTCTAGTTGGTGAGTTCCCAAAATAGAATAGAGCAACTGCCACCCAGCAGGCACGTAAAAGCCATTAAACTCAAACGGCTTGACGACTCCCCGGAATCCACCGTTTACAGGTTGATGGCAGCGTTCGATTTCGCAGAATATCTGGTCTAAGTAGGGCATTTGCCCAATTTGTTCTAAACTTAGCGCTCCCGAGCTTGCCAGATGCAACTGTTCTTCCCTAGCGCGTTGCAAGACTTCTGGGTGACGCCCTAACTCTAGACAAAACCAGGTGAGCATGGATGTTGTTGTTTCATGTCCGGCGAACAGCAACAGCATCGACTGTGCAGTAAGTTCTTGTAATGTCATGCCGTTTCCCTCTTCATCTCGTGCTTGCACTAAGAGACTAAGGGCGTCGTCGGTGGGGTGTTGCTGGCGCTGGCGCACAACAGAGGCGAGATGCTCTAGCAATTGATTGCGGGCAGCGATCGCACGTCCAAATTTACTACCGGGTAACGTCCAGGTATTGAGGGCAAACAAACCATGTGTCAAGGTGTCAAACAGTTGGCTCAATCGAACTGAGTCCGCACCTGGCTTCGTGCCTAATAACAGTTCGCTGGCAATATCAAATGTTAGCTGTTTGTATTCGTCGAACCAGATAAACTCTCGTTTCTGTTCCCACTTTTGGAGATAGCCTTGCGTTATTGCATCCATCGTGGTGAAGTAGCGTGCCAGTGCCGAACTATGAAAAGCTGGCATCATCAAACGCCGATTGCGCCGATGTTCTTCACCATCTTGGACAAAAAGCGATTCTCCCAGCAGCAGCTTAAAAGTGTCTGGCCAGCCTTCACGCCAGGAAAAATGGTCAAAATGGCTCGAAAGGACAAATTCGACGGCTTCTGGGCCAATCATAAATACAGTAGGTCTGCCAATTATCTTGGTTTTGAAGATAGAACCATACTGCTTGTAGCGCTTCTGGATAAACTGGGGGTCGAGGAGGAATGCTAGCGTTTCGCCAACAACTGGCAGACCTATGCTGCCTGGCGGTAGTTGTTTATTGTTCATAGTTAATTGTTCGTTGTTGTGCGCCACTGGCGACTAATTTGTAATTATGGTGCGATCGCTTATCTATACCCAAATGCCTTTTGGAGAAACATATAGCGAAATTATCGATGTTCGCTCTCCGTCAGAGTTTGCCGAAGATCGTATTCCGGGCGCTATCAATTTACCCGTCTTGGATGACGAGGAACGTGCCAAAGTCGGCACCATCTATAAACAAGTCTGTCCCTTCACCGCCCGCAAGGTAGGAGCATCCCTAGTAGCTGCAAATATTAGCAAGCATCTCACCACCCACTTCGCCAGCATTGACAAAAATTATCATCCCTTAGTTTACTGCTGGCGCGGCGGGCAGCGTTCCAATAGCATGGCAATGGTGTTGAGTGAAATTGGCTGGCGAGTCACCCTACTCCAAGGTGGCTACAAAACCTACCGAGCTTATGTGCGCGATGTCTTGCAACACGTGCCAGAAAAGTTTACCTACCGCGTATTATGCGGTTTAACTGGAAGCGGCAAAACTCACATGCTCCGACAAATGGCGGAGCGGGGTGTCCAAGTGCTGGATTTAGAAGGTTTGGCTAACCATCGCGGTTCCCTACTGGGTGAAGAATGGAAGTCACCCCAGCCATCGCAAAAGTATTTTGAATCTCTATTACTAAAGCAACTTCAAACTTTAAATCCCACTCAGCCAGTTTGGGTAGAAGCAGAAAGCAACAAAATTGGGCGGGTGTATCTACCCCAGTCGCTTTGGGAGCAGATGAAACAGGCAAGTTGTGTAGAGATCCAGTTACCTCTAAAAGCCAGAGTCGAATTTCTTTTGCAAGAATATCCCCACTTGATAACTCACCCGGAAGTATTGAAAGCCAAGCTACAGCAGCTCAAAGCCAAGCATGGGGGGCAAAAAATCAATTATTGGAATAATCTGATCGATGCTGGTAAGTGGGAAAGTTTTGTGGGCGACTTGCTACAGTGCCATTACGATCCGACTTACACTCAGTCAATGGACAAGTGCTATTCCAATGTGGAACGGGTTATGCGCCTAGCGGATTTATCAGATGCAAGTGTTGACTCGCTTGTAAATGCTGTAGTTGCTGACTCCTGATTTTCACCCAGCCTAGCGACAATAGAAGCCCAACCCCCACATCACAATTCTGTAAAAGTGAGGGGGGCTGAGAACGCAGTTAGGAGGTATCGTCTTGCAGTCTAAATTATCCGCATAAATCTCCTAACCTAGCGACTCTTAATAAGTTTTTAATGTGCGATTTGAGCAATTTTAGAGAGTGTAATGTTCAAATTGGCAGAATTGCTTTATTTCCAGCCAATGTGCGATCGCGATTGATACAGCTAAAATGAGCCACGATATATACAACCTACCCGATGCTCGCTTAAGTAACTTATAGATATGTTTATTTTCTAACTATGGTTAATTTAATCCAAACTAGCAAAAAGTAACAACTCAACTTAATAATTTTTACTTGATATATTTCCAACGATAGAGGTAGGAGTTATTCCTAGTGGCAGATATGGCAAGTTCAATAGCACCGTAAAGTATTGCTTAAGGACGAATATTAACAAAAAAATTAATACAAAGGAAGAGAGGTAGTTAGCTATGGCATACTCTAATCGGCCAGGAGAAAACGTACTTGTCGATCCAGTTGTGGCGCCTCAAGTTGTTGATTACCATGACCGTGTAAGGTGGGGGCCGATTATTGCAGGTATTATGACTGCTCTAGCATCTCAACTCGTTTTGAGTGCTATCGGAGCAGCAATTGCTGCTAGTAATATTGCAGGTTCAGGCGCACCAAGATCGAATGCAGGTAATGTTGGTGAAGCCGTTGGAATATGGTCTATTATTTCTTTGTTTCTTTCATTATTGATTGGTAGTTGGGTAGCATCGCGCAGCAGCGGCCCCCTCAACCGCAACACAGCTATGCTTAATGGAGCAATTTTGTGGGCTACTACTTTAGCATTAAGTTCTTGGTTATTAGCTAACGGCGTATCTGGTGCATTTGGAGTGGTTGCAGCAAATGCTGGGGAAGTCATAAATCAAGTACAACAGGGTGGGGCGAATCTACCAAACAGCGCTCCCGATGTAAACGTGAGCGCTCAACAAGCTCGCGAACTTGCTGGTAATGCAGCTAAGGTTGGTTGGTCGTTTGCAATCGGTTCCCTATTGGGTTTAGCAGCATCGCTGATCGGCTCGTCTATCGGTGCCCGCACACCGCGTCACTATAACACCTAGTAGTTGACTGCAAAATCAAATCCTGAAGCTATTTTTAAGGCACTATTAAAAACACCTTTTTTAAGGTGTTTTTTTATAATGAAGGCGAGATACCCGACTTCTCTAAGAAGTCGGGTATCTTAAGTTCTGATATATCACAACGGGCGCATAGGATTGCTATAGCAAAATTCTCAGTGTCGGCTCTAGCGTACAAATATCTGCAACAGTTATCTGGAAACACCACTAACTTTCAAAACATCGCTCATTGTGGCACAGTAGGTAGGAAGTCCAAATGTACCGGGATTAACGGTGTCTTTGTAAGTAAAATGCCTATAGTCCAGGCAGAACCTATCCCAAGCTGCCATCTGAATTCGGAACAAGACGATAAATAAATTAGCCAGCCCCATAGACAGCGGTATGCGAAACTGAATCGATTTATCCAAATAAGCGCAAACTTCTTCTACAGCCTGGTTAGCTGTTATTGGCTGATTTCCTAGAACTAAATTCCTTGATTCGTCGGGTGCAGGGGGATTTTGTAGCAAATACCGCACTACTTGAGCAATATCGCGTCCGTGAATAAAGTGGAAGCTGCCGTCTGCTTTAAAATATTTAATCAGGTCAATCCATTTTGCCACTGCGGGCAACCCAGAGGAGAGATGGGAGTAGGGTTTGGTATCATCTCCTCCCAGTACCAAGGTAGGAAAGAGAGTAGTAATTCGGGGGGCGATCGCTAGTCTCGATAATCTCCCCAAACAATCGTACTTGGAACGAATATAGTCTGTCCCAAGTTGACCTGCGGCTTTGAGTGTTTGGTTGTTCTTGTCGAGTATGCTAGCTGTTGAAAAATAAATGACCTGCTCGCACGTTCTTTTGTCCAGCAGGTTCAGCAATTGAATCGTTTTGACAACGTTAATATCAAACGCATCTTTGCCACCCCAAGCGGCTGCTGTCAAAACAGCTCCGTTCATCGTCTTGAGCAAGTCACCTATTCGGTCGATGTCTCGCATATCTTCATGCAAGATGGTGATGCCAGGACGAGCCTCGTAGTCAATTTTCAGCTTGTCTGGATTTCTGACAAGCAGGTACAAATCGTATTCTGTATCTTGAATTAATGCTTCTGTAATGTAGTGACCAATGCAACCACTTGCACCAGTCACCAAAATCCGCTTGGGGGTCATAAAGTTTAATTGTTTATTATCAATTCTGAATTATGAATCCTGAATTTTGAAATGCTTAGATAGGCAATTCATCATCCAGCATTCATAATTCATCATTTATCCATTACCCGCTAACCCCTGACTTGATCTGTTTAGCAGTTTCAAAGAAGAAGGCCACGTTTTCTTCCGGGGTAGCGGGTAAAACACCGTGACCTAAATTCATAATATGTCCGCGATCGCCTGCTTTGCGAACGGTGTCTAAAATGCGATCGCGTATGAATTCTTTTGAACCAAACAATGCACAGGGGTCCATGTTTCCTTGAACTCCCACTTTTTGGCCTAGCCGCTGTCGCGCCTCTGCCATATCCACTGTCCAGTCCACACTGACGATATCAACTCCCGATTGTGCCATCCGCTCCAGTATTCCGGCGCTGCCGTTAATATACAGAATCAGCGGTGTATCGGGATGAGTTGCCCTCACTGCCTTGACAACTTGCTGTTGATATGGTAAAGCAAAAGTTTCGTAATCTTGAGGACTGAGTTGACCAGCCCAAGAGTCGAACATTTGGACAACTTGGGCACCGCAATCAATTTGGTAGCGCACGTAGGTTGCGATCGATTCCGCCAATTTGCCCAAAAACTTATGCAGCGTCGCAGGTTCGCAAAAAGCCATGCTCTTAATGATGGTATAGTCTTTCGAGCTTTTACCCTCAATTGCATATGCCGCCAGCGTCCAAGGCGCACCCACAAAACCCAAGACGGTAGAACGGTTGCCAACTTCTTGGCGCAACGTCTGCAAAATTTCCCGAATAAACGGCAAAGAACTTGCCGGATCTAGGGGATGCAGCTTGTCAATCTGCTCCAGGCTGCGGATAGGCGGATCGATAACCGGCCCTCGACTTTCAATGATATCGAATGGAATGCCGATTCCAGGGAGCGGAGTTAGAATATCGGAAAATAAGATAACCCCGTCAGGCTGAAAAGCCCTCCAGGGTTGAAGGGAGATCTCAATTGCCAGATCTGCTTTCTCAGAGCGATCGCGAAATGAAGGATACTTATCCCGCAAGTCGCGATAAACCTTCATGTAGCGCCCCGCCTGCCGCATCATCCATACGGGCGGGCGGTCTAATACTTCACCACGAGCGGCCCGCAGCAGGTAAGGAATCTCGGTTGACACGGCCATCTACACTTTACCCCAGCTAGTTTATTCAACGCATTTGTTAGCTTATCATTCTAGTATGCGTCTGCGTTCGCTGCTAGCCCAGACAAAGCAATGACCTTAACCCAGATTGTCTACTTGACGAGGCAGATGCCGCCAACTTCCACAGTGCATCGCCGAGGTTTTGTAGCAGAGTCTAAGGTGCGCGTGCTGGTGTTGTAAGTATATTCTCCAGCTGGGAAAACTCGGTTGGGATTAGCGCATACGCTAGTAGAATTTAAACCTGTGTCCGCAAAAGACACTGAAACTACAGAAGTCTTTACCGCAGGACAGGTGTCTAGAACTGTCAAGCCAAACTCATTTTGAAGAATTCTTCTTCTTTCATCTTGAGATGGAGTTTGGGCAACATTTCCAGTAGGTCTTAACTCATTGTTGCTAACGTCATAGGTGTACTCTCCCGCTGCAACAGCGCGGTTAGGATTCGCACAGTAGGTGTACGTTTGTCCATATTCCCTAAACGTAACTACAACCAAAGAACTCGTTACCGAGGGACAAGTGTCCAGCACCCTCAATCCATACTCGCTTAACAGCATTTGTTTCCTTTGATCTGTAGCTTGACTAGATGGGTTTTGGGCAACAGATCCAGCAGGTCTAATTTCATTAGTTGCCGTGTCATAAACATATTCTCCTGCTTTGACAAGGCGGCTGGGATTAGCGCAGTAAGTGGAAGTTTGACCATACTCAGTAAACGTAACCGCAACTACAGAATTTCTGAGTTGAGGGCAGGTATCCAGCACTCTTAACCCATACTCATTTTGTAGAAATTCTTTTCTGCGATCTGTGGTTTGAGTCGATGTAGTTTGGCCAATAGATCCAACAGGCTTTATCTCATTGCTTGCCGAGTCATAAACATATTCTCCTGCTTTGACAAGGCGGCTGGGATTGGCGCAGTAAGTGGAAGTTTGGCCAAATTCCTGAAACGCAACTACAACTAAAGAACTTCTTACTTGAGGGCAAGTATCTAATAGTCTCAACCCATATTCATTTTGCAGAAATTGCCGCTTTTGATCTGTGGTTGTGGTTGGAGTAGAGGGGTTTTGGGCAATTCCTCCCCCCTGATTAATTCCCGATACTGAAACGCTATATCTACCGCGAGAATTATTCTGAGCTAAAACGAGGAGTTTGTACTCAGCAGAAGAAGGTACTTGATAGCGCAGCGAATTATTTCTGTTAGTGAAGGCAACTTGTCTACCAGTCCGTGAATTAGTCAGAACTAAAATAGGCAATATTTGCCCCGCGTTCTGAAAAGTAACAGAAACTTGAATAGTGTCACCTTGCTGGGCATTAAAAACATATTCGTCACCAGCGGCTATTTCTAGAGGAGCGCCTCTTTTTGAGTCGTTTCTGAAGCGGAATGCTGGAGAGTTAGCACGGATGACTCCATTAACAGTTTGACCATTATTTAGCGTCGTTGCTGCCCAAGTTACCTCGGAAAGCGGTGCAATCATCATTCCTGAGACAGCGATAGTTGCAGCGACTTTAGCGACTTTATTAACAAACTTACGATCGATCATGGTAGGCCCCATTTCCTGCGAAAAAGACGTGCTTTCTGTCTGGACAGATTATACACGGTGATAGTTCCCAAAGGGCTGGCTCAGATGTTAGATACCTATTTATCGTTAACGCTTAAAATGCCTTTGTTGCCATCTAAATGAGCCAGTATTCCTACTGGTAAAGCGGCATTACAGCCATCGTGACCGAAGGGTAGATCGGAGACAATGGGGATGCTGAGATTAGAGAGGCGATCGCGCAATACTTCCTCTACACTCAAGCTTGGTATATTTTGTGGAGCCTCGCAGCGGCTAAAACGTCCCAGCGCAATACCTTTAACTTTCTCAAAAGCACCAGTCATTCGCCATTGTGTCAGCATCCTATCGATGCGGTAGGGTGCTTCTGTCACATCCTCTATAGCCAGGATGACGTTATCTAGTTCCGGTTGTACGGGAGTGTTGAGGAAATGCGTCGCCACTGTCAGATTTGCTGGTAGCAACACACCAGTCACGGTACCTCCACCCCAGCCGTTACCTTCCAAGGGTTCTAATTTGCGTCCCTCCACGCAGTCAAATAATCGCTTTAGCGACCATTCTGGTTCTGCTGCTATAGTTGTTAGCAACGGCCCGTGAACGCCTGCAATTCCCTGATGGCTGAGACTCCACAGCAATCCAGTCACGTCGGAGAAACCGATTAGCCACTTTCCGATTTTTGATTTTTGATTTTCCGTATCGCCTCTTGACGCTGGCCATACCCAGTCTTCTAACAATCTAGCGCTGCCATAACCGCCTCTAGCACAGAGGATGGCTTTGCATTCTGGATCTGTCCATGCTTCTTTAAGCTGGTGGCGGCGATTGTCGTCTGTTCCGGCGAGATAACCCCAGCGGTCTTCAACACTGGTGCTGATTTTTACATTGTAGCCGCGCGATCGCCACACTTCGATACCTTGCTGAAAGGCATCTAATTCTCGCAAAGCGCCGCTAGAAGCAATTACTCTGAGCAAATCCCCTGGTTTTAGGGGCGGTGGCAGTTGGCACAAGTTCATAATTGCGATGCGTGAAGCTTAAAATGTTGAATCTGAGTTTAGCGTCAAGGCGATCGCTATCGTAACCTTTGATAACCAATAAATATCTATTAACCCTGGATATCTTGGGTGCAAACGGATAATCGCCTTTTAGCAGATAATCTGCGTCAGGCCTATTTCAAGTTTCTTTAACTGGTGTGTAATCTTTCAATAAGTAGCCCTTACTACTTCAGCAAATTAACATAAACCCATCGCCCAAAATAATATATGAACCATCCATTAATATAAAATTACAGAGTTTAGTTATTGGCATTCATCCCAATATATTTTGATTGTATACTTTAAAAAGTGTATTTTATATAACCTTGTAAATGCTAAATCAGTGGGTACGTTTTCTTGGGGTAGCTTTGCTTTGCCTTAACTTGCTGCTTTTGTGCGGATGTCAGTCATCAAATGCGGACAAAAATAGCCCAATTAAATTGACGTTGTGGCAGAGTATCAACCCGCCACCAAATCGGGATGTATTTCAAAAACTTGTAGACAAATTTAATCAGACTCATTCTGATATTCAAGTTGAATCGCTTTATACGGGTCAAGCAGATCAGCAGATGCCAAAAATTTTAACTGCTGTAGTCGGCAATGCAGCCCCAGATTTATTCTGGTTTGATTCGCTGTTAACAGGTAAATTAGTAGAACTGGGGGCAATCAGATCGCTAGAAGATTGGCTAAATAACTCACCTTTGAAGTCTGAAATCGATCCGCGTCTATTCGGTGGAATGAATCTGGATGGTCATATTTGGTCGATTCCTTTTAGTACGAGTAACATTGGGATTTATTATCGTCCAAGTTTGTTTAAAGCAGCGGGAATCGATAAGTTGCCTGAAACTTGGGAAGAACTAAGGGAAGCTGCTAAAAAACTGACGCAGGATAAAAATAAAGATGGGCAGATAGATCAATATGGGATAATGCTGCCGTTGGGTAAGGGTGAATGGACTGTTTTCACCTGGGTGCCTTTCATGTATAGCGCTGGCGGCGAGTTGCTAGAAGGTAGCAAGCCTAATTTAATGAATAAGGGCGCGATCGCAGCTTTACAATTGTGGTCTGATTTATTAAAAGATGGTTCCGCTATCCTCTCCGCGCCAGAACGAGGTTATGAAGAAGATCGCTTTGTTGCTGGTCGAATAGCTATGCAAATAACAGGGTCTTGGACGGTGCGCTACATGGAAAAAGCTGGAATTGATTTCGATGTTTTTCCAATTCCAATTCAACAGCAAAAGGGGACGGTAATAGGAGGGCCTAACCTGTTTGTAATGAAGACTACCCCAGAACGCGAGAAAGCATCTTTGAAGTTTTTGGAGTATGTCTTAAGTGAAGAATTCCAAACTGAATTGGCTGTAGGTACTGGGGATTTGCCAATTAACCTTAAATCAAGGGAAAGCGAGACTTATAAGGCGTTTGTAGCTAAACAGCCAGCATTGAAAGTGTTTCTAGACCAGACCTCTGTCGCGCGATCGCGCCCTAATATCTCTGGCTATCCTCGTATATCTGAAAATCTCGGTCGGGCAATTGAAGAAACTCTGCTAGGTAACGAGCCAAATAAAGCACTAAAAAAAGCTCAAGATCGGCTAGATTTAATTTGGGATGCTCAATAAATCTGGTGTAATCTTTTTAAAGCAAAGAGTGGAAGTTGGGTTAAGCAATAGCGAAACCCAACCTACAAAAAAGTGTTTATCTGTTAGCAGACAAGACGGGCTTTCCTGTAGATATTGCCTGCTCGATAATATCAGCCGCACGACTGACTCCACCTGCAAGAGCGATCGCTTCTTGCAGGCGGGATGCATTCTTTTTATAAGAATCTTGGGTTAGCACTCGCTGTATGGCAGTTCGCAACTTGGGAACGTCCAAGCTAGGTAGAGGAACAACTTCACCTGCTCCCGTCCAAGCCACACGCGCTGCTACACCCGGCTGATCGTTAGTAATAGGAATTGCCACCATCGGCACGCCATTACTTAAAGATTCTAATGCAGTATTCATCCCCGCGTGGGTTATAGCAACAGCGGCTTTTTGTAGCAATTCTAATTGCGGTGCATAGCCAACAACCAGAGGCGAACCGGGCAGTTTTGGAAGCGATTCTGGTTTACCTGCGCCACCCAAAGAAATCGCTAATTGAGCATCCAATCCCACGCAAGCTTCAGCTATAGATTGGAAAATTTCTATTAGACGATTTTGCAAAGTGCCCATAGAAGCGTAAATCAGCGGTTGCCCGGTTAACTTTTCCCAAGGAAAAGCGACAGGTTCCCTGCTAGCTTGGTTATAGTATGGGCCAGTGAAATGGAAGAATTTAGGCAAAGCACTGCGCGGAAATTCAAACTCAGCAGGTTGCGGGCTTAGTTGAGCCAATTTCGAGTAAGCTTGTTCGGGATGAGAATATATGGGCAACTTCCATTCTTTGCGAAACTCGTCGATTACCTCCATGACTGGTTTGCCAATGCGATCGCTCTTAGCATAACCGTATCGGTTTCGCAGACGCGCCCACCAAGCAGGATTGTAGTTCCAAGATGTAAAAAACGGGGGAATTGTATATTCTCGATTCAGCATTACCCCAGTACAGGCGGTGATATAAGGAAGATCCAGGTATTGTGCAACAGTGATACCTTCGTATGAAACTTGGTCGATGAGGAAAGCGTCCACCCCTGCTGCTTTGGCGGCGGCTGGAGTTTCCCGGAGGATCATCGCCGCATCTTCTTTTACCAGACTGAGATTGTATGCCAACGCATCTAATCCAGTTAGTTGTCCCAGTTTTGCATATCTTTCGACTGTGCGATCGCTGGGAAACTCAGACTCGCCTATTACCCAAAAGTCCAATCCTGCTGCTAATGCCTTTGATTTACCAAAAGGCGCACCAATTAGGGTAACGCGATGTCCCCGTCTTTTAAGTTCTCGACCCAACGTAGTCATCGGGTTGAGATGGCCAACAGCAGCAGGGGAAATGATTCCAAAATGAGTCATATTCAAAATTCAAAACTCAAAATTCAAAACTTTATGGCGATCGCTCATCGGATTTTCCCTCCGGCAAATTATCGACGCCAGAGTTCTTGCGGACGCGGTTTAATTGTCCTAATGCCCACTGCGCTGTTTGCTTAACCTCCGCATCCGGATCGTCGGTGGCGTGGCGCAACATCTGGTTAATTTGAGAAAGCAATTCATATATTCGTGTCAAATCCCGAATACCATTTTTACGCACATCGGCGTTTTCATCTTGCAGCGATATCCCCAAAGCACGGTTAATTGGTTTCAGAGTCCGCGTGCAAATTTGCGACAGCGCCTCCAAAATTAAGCTGCGCTGCTGCGAATCTGAGTCAATCATTAACTCTACCAAAGGCTGTACCGCCCGCGAGTCCCCGCGCTGCGCTAACTCCCAAATAGCCTTGCGTCGCTTTTGTGAGTTTCCACCCTGTAAATCCTTGATTAATTCCTCAACAATGTCAATTTTAGGCAACCTAGTGGTTTGCTCAATGTGCAAGCTGTCTTGAGGTTTTTTGTCCGCTGTAGGCGAGAGGCTAGATGAGGTACCGCTTGGGTTGGGTGCGTCAGGTATCTTTTCTTCCTTAGAAAAGTTTTTATCTACGTTGGGTAATTCTGCATTGCCTTTTGCACCGCGATCGCTATCAGCTAGCCAAGCGTCTTGAGGTGCTTGCTCCTCGTGCGGCGATAGGTTAGATAAGTGCCCATCCACGTTGGGTAATGCTGTCTTGTTACCCAATTCGTGCGGTATGTCGGAACTATCTTCGGATGTGTAGGAGCCTGTTGTATCAGTTGGATCAGCCAAAAACTGCTCGGTACTAGCATAGCCATTTTTGCTATTGCCGTTGCTGCTGGTGTCTTTATGGGCTGCTATACCGTTCGATCTGTGGTTTGGGGGATCGAACGGGTTGTCTTGCAATTGTTGGTTAGCATCATCCGCTTCGTCTTCTTCTGGCTCTAAATTGATGGCTTTACCAAAAGATTTGAGCAACAAGTATACCGATCCTCCCACTGTCGCTGCTACCACTATTGCGCTCAGTAGCAAAAAAAGCATTTTCTTCTTAGAGCGTGGTTTAGCCGCTGCTTTGGGCTTACTTTTTTTGGGGGGATTGGCTTTCGCGTCTTGAGCAGCTTGGAGTTTATCCCAGGTTGTAGAACCTACAGTACCATCGGCAGGTAATTTAAGAGCTTTCTGAAATTTGGCAACGGCTATCTTTGTAGTTTCTCCGAAGGCTCCGTCTGCGGCTCCAGTGTAGTACCCTAGCTGCTTAAGCTTCATTTGCAGTTCGACGACTTCTGCACCGCGATCGCCCTGTTTGAGGACAGTCGCAGGCGGCGTCGCTCTAACTGCTGCTGGAGAGGGAGACGTACTGGCGGGCGCTTGGGCGATCGCTTCCTCCCCCAAAGCAAAATTACTACCTGAACTGGGGGCGATCGCAATACAGGTAACGCAGGTGAGTAATAGCAAAGTTGAGCGGTAGGGCATCATAAACCAACTCGGTGCCAAGAAGGTACAGCCAGTGTTACCTATTAGGGGACGGCTTCAAGCTAGCTTAATCCTAACTGGCATTACCGTATTAACTATAGGATGCTCCAATTACCACAATCATCAATTTATCGATTCCAGTAATGCGGACGGAAGATTCGGTAAAAGTGTCTCTCCTGTGTGAGGTGTGCCTAATCGTCTCTACTTTTATTACTAACGATTTGGCAAAATTTCCTCTGACGATTCTGTTATTTTTAGGGGAAGTTGCGCTAATTGACGCTCTGATGCCTCCAACTGGCGTAGTTCTGAGGTCGTGGCGCTAAGCGAGACGGCTTCAGGTTGGCTGCGCGATCGCCACTTTTGCGCTAAAGCATCGCGCTGATTAATTAGATAAATACTAACTAAGGTAAGGGCGACGCCAGTCCACTGTAACGGGCTGAGAACCTCAGCTAGGAAGATGCTGCCAAACAACAGGGCGAATACTGGTGTAAGAAAGGTCAGGGAACTGAGACTGGTTAGGCTGCCGCTAGAAGCAAAGTAAAAGAATAACCCGTAGGCGATCGCGCTGCCAAATACGGTCGAGTAACCCAACGCCATCCACCCATACGAATCAATATTCGTCCACTGCTCTGATTCCCACAATCCTGAGAGTGCAAATAACGGCAGACCGCCTAAAATCATGTGCCATCCCGTCGCTGTAACTGGATCGGCATATCGACAAACCGCCCTAATTGTCACCGTTCCCACTGCCATTGACAACGCTGCCAATAACATTAACCACTGCCCGTTCTCAAATAGCTGAAATATAGAGCTTATTTGCAACGTCCCTACTGTCGATATTCCTCCGTGCAGCAGGTTGAAAACCAACTCATCGCCTACGCCTATTAAAGTAATACCCAAAACGCCCGCGCCCAGACCTATACAGCCCCAAAAGTTTATCTGTTCTCCATACAACCACCACGACAGCAAAGCTACAGCTAAGGGTTGAGAGTCAATCATCACCGAACCCAAACCAGCAGTGGTTCTAACCAGTCCAAAGGCTAAAAAGCCTTGAAACATTGCGCCATCCACTAGGGCAAACAAGCCGATCCACAGCCAAGCCGCCCACCCTTTGGGTTGCGGTCTGCCCATCAAAAATGCTGCAATCAGAACTAATATGCCAGCGGGCACTAAGCGCACCCCAGCCATAAATAGCGGTGTGGTATTGGGGATGACACCTTTCATCGCTACCATTGCTGTCCCCCAAAGGAAAAATGGGGCTATTAGTAGCATTGTTGCTAGAGGAAGTCTGGATTCCGTGAGTTTTAGCTGCATGCGATCGCGTTTGTGGGAATTACACGGCTTTGCTTTACATTATTGTACTCAATTGTGAACTTGTGTTAAGCAATTGCGATCGCCTTGCGGCATATCTCCAGACTTGGGTATTTAGGATTGCCATACCTAATTTATGTCCGCATATGCTATTTTTATCGCATTCAGAATACAAGCCTGTAGAGCGTTTTAGGGTTTTTTGTAACGGACGTAACAAACTTGCTTAACATCAGGCTCATTCTTTAGAGAGAAAATGACTTGGTTCCTGGGATAGAAGTTTGGCGAGACAGTAACAGTTACTTTTCTTAATATCGACGGAGCGAGTTGAAGCCAGGGTGTTACCAACAATGGTTTCGCGAAAGGTGAGGATTGGGGCTAGTAGGTGTAGCTAGCAGCGATCGCGATCGCGTTCCAAACACTCCTGGTTACTAACTCATTTTAGTTGCAAGCCAGGAGACACAGAGTAACTGGAAAAAACTACCGCCAGATCGCAAGCTGAAAATTTTTGGCTTGGCCCAAGTGATCTGGTCAGTAGCGCTGATTGAGGAAGGCTCAAGACTCTTAAAGAGGTCTGCGTTCGGTCTACTCAATTCAGCAGGTAAGTAGTTGTCAATGACTTTTTGAATATTAACAACCCGCAGGGATCTAAAAGAGAAACAAATACTATGAAGCCTTCTGATTTTTCAAAAGTTGTTTTGGCGAGTGCTTTTGCCCTGAGTGCAGCTACTTTGCCCTTAACGGTACCTGCTTCTGCCCAGACTGGCACATCTACTGGTGGCTCGACAACAGGTAGTGGCACATCTAGTGGTGGTACGACATCAGGTACTGGCACTAGCACATCACCCAGCACCACAGGTACTAGCGCATCACCCAGCACAACCGGGGGAACTGGCACGACAGGAACTGACACCACTACTGGTACTGGCACGACTGGAGGAACTGGCAGTGGTCTAGGCAGCACGCCGGGGGGAAGCAGCACATCACCCAGCACGACAGGAACTGACACGACTACCGGGACTACTGGCACGACAGGTGGAAGTAGCACTACTGGTACTGGCACGACAGGTGGAAGCAGCACATCACCCAGCACGACCGGAACTGACACGACTACCGGGACTACTGGCACGACAGGTGGAAGCAGCACATCACCCAGCACGACTGGAACTGATACGACAACCGGGACTGGCACGACGACTACAGGTACTACCCCTTACCAACAAGTTAGCCCTGAAAGACGCGATCGCAATAATAACTGGGGCTGGCTGGGATTATTAGGTCTAATCGGTCTCGCCAATCTGTTCCGTAAGAACAACGACAACTCCGCTTATCGTTAACGAACGGCCAGAATAATTCTGGTTGCCAATAGTTTTTGTTCCTAAGTAGAGTGGAGGCTGTCTCAGCCCACTCTACTTTCTGCATTCTCAAATTTTTGATGCCTAACCTTTAGCAGGCATGGAAATAAAAGTATAAATTTCTGTACAGCAAAAGCAAACTCTCCGTCTAAGTTTTATTTAAAAATAGCCAATTTGCAGATCTGCTCGAGAATTTGGATACGAGACAGGGGGTAAGTATATGAAAATCAGGCTTACAACCAAGCTAGGCCACGAAACTAACAGAGATCGTGCAAACTAGAGAAGGGATCGCCGCAAACCGACTTCCCGAAATTAATACATTCTTTCACGACTGGTTCGTTCACCGCACATGATCTGGCCTTTTAAGCCCAAATTTCGCAAACAAATAGCCCGAATAGAAATTACAGGAGCGATCGCAGGCGCAACCCGCAAGCGAGTTCTGGAAGCACTTAAAACCATTGAAGAAAAACGCTTCCCAGCTCTACTGCTACGCATCGACAGTCCTGGCGGTACGGTTGGGGATTCTCAAGAAATCTACAGCGCCCTAACCAGACTGCGTGAGAAAGTCAAAATTGTTGCCAGTTTCGGCAATATTTCCGCATCTGGCGGAGTCTACATCGGCATGGGAGCAGAACACATAGTCGCCAACCCAGGCACGATCACGGGTAGCATCGGCGTTATCATCCGGGGTAATAACATCGAGCGTTTGCTCGAAAAAATTGGAGTTTCTTTCAAAGTTATCAAATCCGGCCCCTATAAAGATATCCTATCTTTTGATCGGGAACTGACTGAGCCAGAAAAGGAAATTCTCCAAGAATTGATCGACACCAGTTACCTCCAGTTTGTCCAAACTGTTGCTTCAGCGCGTAACCTGGACATTGAAAAAGTAAAAAGTTTCGCCGATGGGCGCATTTTTACCGGAGAACAGGCTAAAGAGTTGGGTATCGTTGACAGGCTGGGAACTGAGGAAGATGCAAGGCGCTGGGCAGCAGAATTAGCAAATCTAGACCCTGAGAAAGCTCAGTGTTATACCTTAGAAGAGCGTAAACCCTTGTTAACCCGTCTGACATCACAAAAAGTGCAATTGCCAACAAGGTTGGCAACTGGGTTAGAGTGGTTAGAGTTTGATCAATCTACCAGCGGCCTGCCTTTGTGGTTATATAGACCATAATCGCTAGGTAATTGGTTATTAGTTTTTGGTTGTTCGTTGTTATAGTTGTGGGTTGTTGGCAGTTAGCGATCGCTGCTAATAACCAACAACCCACAAGAAAATTAACAATTAAAAAATAAGTAAATAAACGGAGGATTTTTGCGTGGAGTGGCGAGTAAAAGGAATTCGCGGGGCAACAACTGTTTCAGAAAATTCCGTTCAGGCTATCCGAGAAGCGGTCACGGAACTGATGGATGAATTGGAATCGCGTAATCAACTAGACCCAGATGAGATTATCAGCGTTGTTTTCTCTGTCACCCGCGATCTAGATGCTATCTTTCCTGCCGCGATCGCCCGCCAGCGTCCTTTCTGGGACAACGTTCCCCTCCTCGACGTGCAGCAAATGCACGTCGAAGGCGGCTTAGAGCGTTGCATCCGGTTTTTAATTCACGTTAATATGCCAGCCGCCCATAAGAAAATTCATCATCCTTATCTGCGCGGGGCAAAAAACCTTAGACCAGATTGGCAACTCGCTCCAGCCACCTTGTAGGTTTCCCCAACTCTAAAACTTTCCTGTTGCACGAAATTATAGCTTCTCCCCCGCTTCCTTCCCCCTCTCGGAAGGAGGCTAAGGGGTTAAATTTGTTGCAACATTTAATTATCTATAAAAAACAATTTTGGCTAAAAGTGAGTTGGGGATGCACTGGTCTATCAAAAACAAGATCGTCGGAGGTTTTGCTCTAGGCTCGGCAATTTTGCTCACTTCTGGTTTGGTTGGTTATGCGCGCACCCTTAGCCTGATCCAGGACAGTCGCTGGACTGCACATACGCAAGAGGTGCTTAAAGAACTGCAAAAAACACTCACCACTGTTACTGATGCCGAAACTGGACAGCGGGGCTATATCATCACAGGAGAAGAAACTTATCTAGAACCTTATAACAAGGCCATCTTTGCCATAGATGAACGTATACAGCGGCTGAGGAAATTGACAGCAGATAACGTCAACCAACAACGACGGATTAACGTCCTACAGTTGAAAATTTCCGACAGATTTGAGCTTCTTAAGTATACGATTGAATTACGCAAGACAAAAGGATATAACGCTGCGTGGGAATTTGTCTTGACTGGTTCGGGAAAACAGATAATGGATGAAATCCGGAATCTGATCGACCAGATGGAAACTGAGGAGAACGCTTTGCTGGCTGGTCGGTCTGAGAAGGAGAAAACTAGCGCCCACAACACAATTCTAAGTTACTTAATTGGTATATTTCTGAATTTTTGCCTGCTCTGCTTTGTCTATTATCAAATGCATCGCGAGATCTCCAAGCGCCAACAGGCAGAAAAGCAAATAATAGATTTGAATCAAGAATTGATGCGCCAAAGTGTTGAACTAGCAGCTGCTAACAAAGAGTTAGAGGCTTTTAACTACTCTGTTTCGCACGACCTACGCGCACCGCTACGACATATCAACGGTTTTACACTGCTGCTACAGCAATTTTACGCTGACAGTCTGGATGAGGAGGGTAAGGAGTATCTCCAACGTATGGCGCTGGCAGGTCAACGGATGGGGAAAATGATTGATGATTTCCTCAATTTATCGCGCATTTCACGCACTCCAGTTCAACCGCAAAGCGTTGATTTGAGCAGCCTAGCGGAAAGTATTGCACTCCAGCTGCAAAGTACGCAAGCTGACCGCAACGTAACATTTAACATAGCCAAAGGTGCGATCGCTCAAGGGGACGAAGGGCTATTACGATTAATGTTAGAAAACTTACTGGGTAATGCTTGGAAGTACACAAGTTCTAAAGTAAATGCCATCATTGAATTTGGCATAGTTGATAGTAACCGGAGACCAGGGGCTGGTGACGCTGAACTAGAGGAACGCAATAATGCATTTACGGCCTCTTCCCAATCCCCAACCCCTAATCCCCAATTGCCTACCCCTATTTACTTCGTCCGCGATAACGGTGTTGGTTTTGATATTAAACACGCTGAAAAAATATTTAAACCTTTCCAGCGTTTGCACTCGATTACTGAGTTTGAAGGCACGGGAGTTGGCTTAGCTACAGTGGGGCGAATAATTGAGCGTCATAGCGGTCGCATTTGGGTTGAAGCAAGTGTTGAACAAGGTGCGACCTTTTATTTCACGCTGGGTTTGTGACCGTGAAAATGGATGCCCAAAAAGAGGTCATAGACGAAACTCCAAAAAGCTTTCCCTTTCCACAATCCCAAAGTTTGCGGAGATCCTTTGGCATCTAATAATGGCTTAATAGCGTAATAGGTTGGCTGGTAGTTATACCAGGGAACAGAAGGCCACAAGTGATGAATGAGATGGTAATTTTGCCCCATAATTAACACATTTAAAATTGAGTTGGGGTAGACTCTAGCATTCTTCCAGCGATCGCGATCTTGGAATGGTCTGTGCGGTAAATAATCGAAAAACAATCCTAGTGCCAGCCCTACTATGAAAGAGGGTATAAACCAAAAATTGAGAATGTAACCCAAAAAGTGGTATTGAATTGACACATAGAAAATAGAACCGACTACCAATCGGCTCAAAAACCATTCCAGCAATTCATATTTGCGCCACAGCCGCCTTTTAAAGAAAAATACTTCGTGGTATAGAAAGCGCACCGGAATTAACCACAGCGGCCCACCTGTAGAAACATAATGATCCGGGTCGTTTTCCGGATCGTTTACATTTGCATGATGCTGTAAGTGAACGCGGGTAAAGACGGGGTAGGCAAATGCTAACATCAACGCGCTGCCATGCCCTAACATAGCATTGACAATTTTATTACGATGGGCAGATTGGTGGCAGGCATCATGAATCACCGTCCCGCAGATATGCAAAGCAATGACGTTGATGACAAAGCAGCACCAATCAGGCCAGTTCCACAGCCAATAACCAAAGTTTGATAGCACGGCAGCGATCGCCGATGCTAAAAACATTAGTAGTGTCGGGCTTAGATTCGCTGGCGCTTCCAAATATTCTCTGGGAACTGTCAGCGCCTTTACTGCCTCAGACATCTTTGCTTGTACTCCTTTTAATTAGACTAGACTGCAAAATCTTACCAAGGGCGTAGATACTCAGAACTGAAGGGAACATTTTTCAGTTTTACCCGTCATACTGACATCTAGGGGAGCAGTATACGTTTATAGCAATACCCCGCTGCGTCCAGTTTCAGCAGTTGCCCGCCCAGGTTCGCCTCTTCCGTAGTATAAGATACAAAGGCTATTTACAAAGATTTGTGAAGTAAGTAGCTAATTTAATTATCAGGATGCTGGGTAAGAAGCAGGGATGTTGGGGGGCGATGCGGGGCAAAAAAGAGTCTTGAAATCTGCTATGAGGATTGTTTCTATGTCACGACCGATGTATAAGGTTTCGTTGAAAAGTATTGGTTTAGCAATTGGTTTGGGAATGGTAGTAAGTATGGGGGCGGCGATCGCCGCCGAGCCGAATACCACCTCAAACGACTCCTTAACTAAACCTCAACGTGAAGATGTTGAGGTAGATACTAAGACAGAAGGTGACGAGTCAACAACGACAACCACTGGTTCAGCATCGGATAACAGAACAGTCACTCAAGCAGCAAGGTTTAGCTGCGAGTTGTTTAACGGTCAGCACACCGTAATGTACCACCCAAAAAGCCAACCCAATGAATCCTACCCTTGGGCGACTCCTAGTGCAATGGGGAGCGGTTGGTCGCCAGAACGTCGTTGTAACGAAATTAGCCGCCGATTGGAAACGTACCGCCCAGATGGCTTGCAAGAACTGCAAACAGCGGTAGAGAATAACTACAATACGATTTGTGTAACTACGCAGAAAGATCGCACCTGTAGGATTGTGCTTACAGTACCCCCAGGACAGAGTGCAGATATAACCCGCGATCGCGTGTTTGAAAACCTAACAATTGCTGACAGTGGCAAAACGACAGAAGGCGTCAACACCTTTGTAGGTGGCGGTAAAGATAGCGAACTGCTAGACCGAATGCTGGGTGCAGCCGGGTTGCCTGGAGTAGGCAAAGGCATCGGCAGCATCGGCGGAAATTCTATGAGAGCGAATGGTATTAACCTGCGACCCTTCTTAGATTCAGCAGACGGCGGAACTGGGGCAAAACTGATAGGAGGAGCGCGTTTCCGTAGCAATTCACGCTCTACTCCTCGTCGCTTAAGTCCAGGCAACTTCCGCTAAGGAAACCTCACCCTAACCCTCTCCCACAGGGAGAGGGTTAGGGTTGCAAAGCTTCTGCCACTTGCTCGGCAAGAGTCATGGGGTCGAAAGGTTTAGCAATAACTCCATTAATTCCTAATCGCTCGAAGCGGCGTCTATCGGCAGCTTGCATCTTTGCCGTTAGCAAAATTACAGGAATGTTTCGCGTCCTTGGATTTTCCTGCAACTTCTCAAACGTACTCGGGCCATCCAGGTCGGGCATCATCACATCTAGAAGAATAGCATCCGGCAGTTCGGCAGCGGCGACAGCAAGACCCTCACGACCAGAGCCAGCCGTCAGGACTTCCCAGTTTCCCACCATCTCCAAAGAAAGTTGAGCCACTTCCCGGATATCCTCTTCATCATCAATCACTAAGATACGCTTTGCCGTCATTTTGTACCTTGTCTGTGTCTGTTGTTCGCTTGACCCATGACCAATGACCCAAAAAGTAAAAAGGCAACTTTTTGCTTTTGCCTTTCTCAACCAGCGATTAACTGTGGGGAATAATTCGATTAAGTAAGGAAATAACGCGCTGTTCAAATTCGTCTGGTGAAATGCGCCCTTTGGTCAGAAACTCTGTCTGTCCCAGACGCAGCCGCTCCCGTTCAGCATTATCCACATCTTTAGCAGAATATACTACTAGCGGGATTTGGCTCAGGCGGTCATGCTGCCGTAGGCAATCTACTAGAGAAAAACCATCTGATTCTGATAGCACCAGATCCAATACCAGCAAGTCAGGAGTGATGCGCTGACTCAGATCGATAGCTTCTCGATCAGTAGTTGCGTGGAAAGTTTTGATGCCCCGTCGCTCAAACATAGCTGCGATCACTCGCCCCAGATCGATGTCATCCTCAACTACTAAGACTGTGGCTAACTTTTCTCGCTGCTGCACCGACTGCTCTAGAGCATGGAATAATGTATTTTCGTCTAGGGAGTTAGCTACCCAACCTCTAACATCTGCATGAGGAGAGTTAGCCTTGTTCTCTAGGGATAAATCGCTGAAGAGAATGATGGGGATATCCTTGGTATCGGGGCGCTGTTTGAGGATAGCAGCGGTTTCCCAGCCGTTCATACCGGGGACGAGCAAGTTGAGTAAAATCGCCGTCGGTTGCTCTTGCGTGGCCAAGTCCACCGCCTCCCGACCAGAATTGGACATTAAAACGTGGTAGTTTCGCTGTTCTAGTGAAGTTTTGAGCCTTGTGCAGACCGCAGGTTCGTCATCGCAGGCGAGGATTAAGGTAGCGATCGCTCGCTCTAGGGATGGCTGAATATCTGCTAGCTCTGTTACAGGGGCAATTTGGATTTCTTTAACTACTGGTAGGGTAAAGTAGAAGCTACTACCGCCACCCGAACAGCTTTCAACCCAGATGCGACCTTTGTGCTGTTCGACAATGCTGCGACAGATCGCTAAACCTAGACCTGTGCCTCCTTTAGCTCGCGAGTCACTCGCATCGACTTGCCCAAATCGCTCAAAGATGGTTTGGAGTTTATTATCAGGAATTCCCCGTCCGCGATCCTTGATTTCAAACAAGATTTCTTTATCTTGAGCTGTGGCGCTCAACCAGACTGTAGAGCCTTCGGGCGAAAATTTGATGGCATTGCTGAGTAAGTTCGTCAGGGTTTGGATGATGCGGTCTGGATCGCCCCAGACTTGGGCTGAAATGGGAGACACTGATATAGCAACCCCTGCCTTATCAGCTACGGGGGCGATCGCGTCTGACGCCTCAGACATCAGATTTGCGATATTACAAAGCTGCTTTTCTAAAGGAACGCGCCCCGACTCTATTCGCTCTATGTCTAGAATGTCGTTAATCAGGCGCACTAGGCGGTCAGTGTTGCTTAGAGCTATTTCCAGCATGCGAGTAGCGTTTTCAGGTCGCGATTTTAGCAGACCACCTGCTAGCAAGCCCAATGCACCGCGAATTGATGTAAGGGGCGTGCGTAGTTCGTGGCTGACGACGCCGACAAACTCATCTTTCATTCGTTCTATCAGTCGGCGATCGCTAATGTCGCGAGAAATCGCCGAAATACCTGTTACTTTGCCATTAGCATCGTGAATCGGAGAAACGGTTAGGGCGACATCAATTTGCTTGCCATCTTTTCTCACGCGCACTGTTTCATAAGAGTTAATACGTTCTCCCCGCTTTAGTTTTTCTAGAATTTCCTCCATCTCATCGAAGCGATCTGGTGGTAGCAAAATCGAAATATGTTGCCCCTTGACTTCTTGGGCACTATAGCCATAAATCTTCTGGGCACCAGAGTTCCAAGAAACAATGACGCCATCTAGGGTCTTGCCGATGATAGCGTCATCTGAAGATTCGACAATAGAAGCTAATTGAGATCGCGCTTCTTCCCCGCGCTTGCGATCGCTAATGTCTTGGATTTGACCAATAAAATACAACGGGTTCCCCTCGACATCGCGTACCAAGGAACCGCTTAACAAAATCCATACTACGTGCCCTTGCTTGTGCAAGTATCGCTTTTCCATTTCGTAGGAACGAATCTCCCCAGTTAGCATTTGGCGCACGTATTCGAGATCTTTATCCAAATCGTCTGGATGGGTGATTGCCTGAAATGTTGTTGTCAGCAATTCTTGCTCTGAATAGCCGACAATTTCGCACAAAGAGCGATTGACTTGCAGCCAACGCCCATCAGTTGATAAAAGCGCCATGCCAATTGCGGCGTCGTAAAATGCTCGGCGGAAGCACTCTTCACTTTCGGATAATGCTTCTTCAACAGCTTTGCGATCGCTAATGTCACGCGCAATTGTAGAAATATAATCAACAGTTCCATTGGGAGATTTGTGCGACATAATTAGCTGCGAAACTGGTATTTCACATCCTTGAGCGCTTAAAAATTCAGTTTCACCAATCCAGACACGATTACCAAGGGGATTTGCAATTATCCCATTGAGAATTATTTTAGTTGCCCAAGTCGGATGGACGCCCGGTATCTTTAGAGCTGATATTTCCTCATTCTCGCTGACTCCCAAAATTATCCGTGCGGCACGATTTAAGTAGAGGACTTCTCCGTTAATGTTCGCAGTACCAACAAAATCCGAAGTTGTTTCCAGGATGTTTACTAAATTAGCTCGTTCATCTTCTATACGCTTGCGTTGGCTAATTTCATGTTTTAGTTGTTTGTTAGTAAGCGCTAGGTCTTTTGCTTGTCGTTTCAGTTGCTGCGTTTTCTTGTACAAATCGATAAACACAGCTACCTTGGCTCTTAATATTTCTGGCACGATTGGCTTGAGCAGATAGTCCACTGCACCAAGAGCATAACCTTTGGATATCAGCGAGTCGCTATTACTAAAAGCTGTAAGAAAAATAATTGGCGTGTGCTTAGACTTCTGCCGTTCTCGAATTAAGGCTGCTGTTTCAAATCCATCTAGAATGGGCATTTGCACGTCGAGCAAGATCGCGGCAAAATCCTGCTTGAGGAGACATTTTAAGGCTTCCTCTCCCGAACTGGCTAAAACCAGATTTTGGCCCAAGCCCTCAAGTATAGCCTCCAAAGCCAGCAGATTATGCTGGCTGTCATCCACCAGGAGAATGTTTACTTTCTCACAAGGCTGCATATTTCTACCTCGACAGGGGTGACAAAGATGGCTCTCTCAACAAGCAGCGCTATGCTGCTCAATCTTTTAATTGTCATCTATCGGGAGGCATATTAGCAATTAGTACTAGCTGGTTCAGCTGAGTTGGCTAAAAAAAGGAGGCATACGCGCGATCGCCCAATTAAATCAAGTCCGCTGCGTGGTGGTATAGCGCTTGGCGCTACGCTTCGCTAACCAATCGAAGAACTCATCGCCAAATGTTGTGTTGTATGAGTGGCTGTACAAACCCCTATCCCGCTGTAAATCTCCATGAGGCATTTAATATTTTTTGCTGCTATGTTACCCGCTTCCCGGATATTTTTCTGTTTCTAGAAGCTCGTTTCGTAAAACAGCTAACAGTTCGCCTAAGTGTAGAGCCTCATTTTCACCTAAAAACGCTCCGCTGTTAAAAATTTCCTCTATTTCCTTGGCTAAAAGAGAACCACAAGGAAAACCAAAAGTACCTAATGAACCCGCCAGCTTGTGAGCCTCCGACTCTGCTTCAGAACGCAACCCCTCGGATAATTCGCCCAAACGCACAGCCGCGATCGCCTGCTCAATTACAATTACCCTAGCCACGATCTTGTCTTTGAAGCGCTGCCACACGCTGACCATTGCTGCCTGGATCTGTAGCTGCGTTGGGAGCTGGTGTGGGTCTGGAACAGATAAGGCTGGGACTGCGAAGAAACTCGGAGGTACGCAGAGGGAGAAAGGCTGAAAGCTTAAGTTACTGGGGTGCAAAGGCGATGGAGAAAATTGATGAATTGGTAAATTTCTTTGTTCTTCCTCCTTTGTGGAACTATCTGGATCGTCAGATTGCGAATCCGCGCTTGGAAACGTCTCTATAAGACTTGCACTCTGGCTTGCTTTACTACTCGTGCAGAATGTTTTTTGTCTGCAAAGACGATAACCCAGCCCATAAACCGTCTCTATAAAATTAGCAGGTGCCCCTGCTGCTTTGAGTTTGTGGCGTAACCCTTGGATGTGCCATCTAACCGCCTTCTGTTTCGGCTGTTTTCGCATAGCCCAGAGGCTTTCTAGTAGCTCTGTGAGGCTAAATACTTGCTGGCTGTTTTGCAAGAACAGCTCGACTAGACCATACTCCAAGGGAGTCAGATTTAGCAGGTTATTTTTATAAGTCACTTGACAGCTATTACGGTCAAGGCGCAGGTTTTCCCACTCAAGAACTGAAGGTGACACAGAATTACCCCAGCGCAGTAAAACTTTTATATAAGCTGATAATTAAGTTTTGACGACATAATTATTTGTTTTGGCATCCAACAACATGATTTTATCAGTGCTGGTGTCGGCAAACAGTTAACAAGAGAATAGATATCGCCAAAGCTATAGATTAAGCTATCTGGCTGTTTTTTGGGGAGCGATCGCCAAAATTTTAATCTGGTTGGGAAATACCTGATTGTTGTGGTTGATATAGGGCAAGCGATTGGCGCGATTTAGCAAACATTTAGCTTTTTAGCGGTATATGCAGCTACTATTAAGTGCCTAAAGTTAACCCAGGCGTTAAAAGCTAAGGTATCTACTTTTTACTGAGAGCCATTTGTACATTTTTCACTAATTCCTCTGACGTATAAGGTTTTGGCAAAAAGGTTTTGACATTACTGCCAACAGCTTCAGCTATCTGAGAATTTGAGGAAAGTCCGCTAACAGCAATAATTTTTACTTCGGGGTTTATTTTTTGCAAGGTGCGGATGGCTGTTAGGCCATCCATCGACGGCATCATGATATCAATCAACACAACATTAATGTCTGCTTTGTGTTCTGCATATAGCGCGATCGCCTCTATGCCATCGTTAGCAATTAAAACTTTGTAATCATAAGTTTCCAACGACATTTTTGTAGTTTCTCGAATGTAGTCTTCATCATCAACAACGAGAATTAATTCTCCATCCCCTCTGGGCAATTCGTAACTAGGCTTACTTGTTTCATTTGTGATAGCTGTATCCGTTGCTGGCAAGTAGACATTAAAGTGAGTTCCTTTTCCCAGTTGGCTAAATACCTTCACAAAACCGCCATGACTTTTTGTTATGCCGATTGCTGTTGAAAGACCTAAGCCAGTACCTTTACCCAGTTCTTTCGTAGTGAAAAATGGTTCAAAAATACGCTCCAATATTTCCGCAGGAATGCCACTACCTGTATCGGAAACTGTAATCACAACATATGGGCCAATTTTAGCATCAATGTTCATGCGGGCATAGCTATCATCAATCCATATGTTTCTGGCAGAAATCTCCAATACACCGCCGTTTGGCATAGCGTCGCGAGCATTAACGCACAGGTTCATCAGTACCTGGTGCAGTTGCGTAGAATCAGCAGAGATAGGCCAAAGTTCTAAAGTCTGTATATCAGTGCGTATGTCGATACTTTTAGGAAATGTCTGTCTACCAATTTGCTCAATTTCTAATATTAAATGCCCGACTTGTAGAATTGAACGCTGACCTTCTACTCCTCGGGCAAAGGACAGCACTTGTTTAACTAAATCGGCGCTCCGTTTAGTATTAGTTTCTAATATTTTTAGTAGCCGCTGGCTCTGTTCGTCTTGGATTTTTTGTTTTAGCAATTGAACAGATATTAGAATTGGTGATAGCGAATTGTTAAGGTCGTGGGCAATACCGCTTGCCAGAGTGCCGATACTTTCCATACGTTGTGCCCTCAGAAATTGGGTTTCGAGTTGCTTTTTTTCTGTAATGTCAGTGTTGACAGTAAGAATAAATTTTGGCTGCCCATCTTCATCCCGCACAAGAGTCCAGCGGCTCGCAACGACAAGTTCTTTACCATCTTGCGTGACTTGATGCAATTCTCCCTGCCACTCACCTTTTTCAGCAATAATTTCTTGATTCTTTTGGAGCTGAGGATAAGGTTCCTTATACAAAAGCTGGTTAGCATTCTTGCCAATAACTTCTTCTATTTTCCATCCGTAAAGAACTTCAGCGCCTTTATTCCAAAATATAATTTCGTTGTTTCGATCCCGAACGAGAATAGCATCTGTGGTTATATCCAGCAAAGCAGCTTGTTCGCGGATTTTGTTATTTGCCTGTTTGCGATCGCTGATATCTAGGACGAAACACACAGAGTTTTCTTCAGACGGTTCTACGAGCGCTCCACCCACCAAAACAGGAAGGCGGCTACCATCTTTGCAGATAAATTCTTTCTCAAATGGGGTACAAACGGCAGAAGTTGTAAGTTCTGCCATCGCTTTTTCATCCAAATCGCGATATTCCTGTGGAGTTAATTTATCCCAACTTAATTGCCCTGATACCAGTTCATCGCGTTCATATCCCAGCATCTTTAGAAACGTATCGTTAGCGTCTGCAATTTTACCGCTTAAGTCTGCTAACATGATTCCAATAATATTGGAGTCAACTAAGCATTTAAACCGAGCTTCACTTTTTTGGAGTTCTTTAAAAGCTTGTTCTCGTTCCTCTTCTGCTCGTTGGCGTTGCGTAGCCGCCGCCACAGCATCGCTGATATCAACAATAAAGCCAATCATCCTACTAATATCGCCTGCACTATCTAGAAAGAAATAGCCATTTTCTTCAACTGTGATGTAACTACCATTTTTCCTAACTACACGGAATTCCAAATGAAATGGTTCTTTTTTTGATAAAACGCGGCTGATTTCTGCCTTAAACAAATTTTTATCTAACGGGTGAATCAACTCGATCCAGCGACTCAAACCTCCTGACATCTCCTCTATCGAGTAGCCTAATATTCTTTCTATATCGCCATCATACGTTACATCGTTAGTATGAGAATCCCAGTCGTATAAAATCTGGCCGCTAGCCTGAATCACTGCTTCATAACGATTTTTCCACTCTGCTAACTCAGCTGTATGGCGTCGTAAATCTTCTTCTACCCGCTTGCGCTCAGAGATTTCTTGTTCTAGGTGTAGATTTTGCTTTGTTAGCCTTTTTGTAAGGTTTCGCAGTCTCAGATGTATGTTGACGCGGGCTAAAACCTCTTCATGCTGTAGCGGCTTTGTGATGTAATCGACTGCCCCAAGATTCAACCCTTTGACCTTATCTACCGTGTCGGTAAGTGCGGTCATAAAAATTATAGGTATATCTTTAGTTAAATTATTTGCTTTCAGGCGCCGACAAGTTTCAAAACCGTCTACCCCAGGCATCAGTACATCCAACAATATTATATCTGGCGTTGCATATGCAACTTTCTCAATTGCACTTTCACCATTTTCTGCTACCAACACTTTGAACTTAGATTCGGCTAAAACATCAAACAATATTTTTAAATTTGTGGGATTGTCATCAACAATTAAAATCGTATTTTGAGCGCAATCGTTAATATTCATTGGTATCTCCAATAGTGTTGGGCAGACTCTAGAATTTATTTCTATTTAAAGTTTTATTTGGCTTGATGTATATGGTGTGAAAACCCGTATCTAGTGCGGCTCTAAAGTCTTCATTTTAGCTGTTTGTCCTAAAATCTCTTTCAAATCGCCCATCCATACCAAAGTAACCTCGGAAAATACAAATCAAGCCAGAAACCGTTGTCCTTGCATATCTTAATATTACTTAAATTTTTTGCTGAAATTCGACAGGCATCTGCTGCTACTTGTGCTGTTATAGCATTAGTAGCTAAGTCCTTAAGACTGAATAGGCGTGGCTTGTTAAGAATCCCTTCTGTGGGTTCGGTAACAGATTGGAAAGTACTGACAACACGCTCCGAATCGTCGTGAATGAGACTGTGAGAAAATGTTAAGTAAGCCTCGTAGATATAGATGAGATGATATACCCAAATTCTGTCCGCCAAGGGTATGCTGCCTGTCGCATTGCTCTAGGATGCTGGTTGACATCAAGAATCCGACGGAATCCGTCGTTGTAGAACTGGGCGTACTCTGTTCCCCGCTGAAACAGCACCGAGAAGCGCGAGGCTAAGATGATACTTAGCAAGGTCTGGAGCCAAGTACTAACAGGAACCGCTAGGGCTTTTGGCCATTCGAGCGTTAGCGAAGCGACTCTTTCGGAGTTTCGCGTTATTTCGCCCATACCCCCGCCAACAGCAAGGCAATCTTCTGGTTTAACCTCCTTCATCTCATCAATCACAAGCTCTCCTCCCCTCTGACTCTAGAAATAACATCAATTGAGAAGATTTTGCTTTTGTATTTAGAATGCCCTCAAACTTAAAAAAAATATTCTCTACTAAATTATTCTAAATATTACAAAATAAAAGTTTTTATTTACTTTGGGCTAAGGAAAGGATAAATTCTCTAAAAGATACTTATCTTGGCTATGTATAACCTACTCTATCCTCAACGGAGTTAGCAGTTTGGGGCATAAATGATAGCAAATTTACCTTTAGTTATTACCCCTTAAGAGTATTGGGTAAGAATGGTACGAGTAGAGTTTTGAGTTTTAAGTTTATAATTTAGCAACCCCCGCTCCCTAGTTCCTTTGAGGGGAGGCATTTACGTTTAAGTATATTCATCTATTTATCAAATAATTAGGCACTAGGCACAACCTAAACGTATGGATTACCAGGGTAAAGGATTATCAAACTGGTGCAAAAGCGATCGCAATGAAATTATTTTAATTTGCACCGATTTTTCACGAGCTAACGACAAGCGAAGCGCGATCGCCAATATATCTCATGTTGCTAAAATTATATATAGCTTTAGAAATATTGATTAAGAGTAAGGGGCATTTAAAGTGAAATCAGATTTTAGAATTCTACTGTTGTCACTTGTAGCCTTGCCTCTGAGTACGACATTCAGCTTACCTCAACCCGCACAAGCACAGTCTATCACCCCAGGTGATGACGCTACGGGTACAATTGTCACGCCTGATAGCAAGAAAATCGACATCACAGGAGGAAGCCTTTCCAAAGATGGCGCGAATCTATTTCATAGTTTTGAAAAATTTGGTTTGAAGCAAGGCGAAATTGCTAACTTTATCTCAAATCCGACTATCCAAAATATCCTGGGGCGCGTTACTGGTGGCAATGCTTCTTATATAAATGGCTTAATTCAAATTACAGGCGGAAATGCAAATTTATTTTTAATGAACCCCGCTGGCATTGTTTTTGGTTCTAGTGCAAGCTTGAACGTGCCAGCAGCATTTACAGCTACTACGGCAACTGGTATAGGTTTTGGGAATAACTCGTTAAATGCCTATGGCGCGTCAAACTATGCAGCATTAGTAGGAAAGCCCAGCAATTTTACCTTTAATACATCTAACCCAGGCAGTATTATCAACGCGGGTAATTTAGGTGTAAATTCAGGGCATAATTTAGCTTTATTAGGCGGCAATGTTGTTAATACTGGGACCCTGACTTCGCCAGGGGGCAATATCACTATAGGGGCAGTCCCCGGAACAAGTAGAGTACGCATTAGTTCTGAGGGAAATTTGCTGAGTTTAGAGGTGGAGACTGGCAATAACTCAACATTAACTAATAATCCCCTTTCTTTAGCAGAATTACTGACAGGCTCGGGGATAACTTTAGCAGACAATATCGGCGCAAGCAGCACCAACGCGATCGCATCCGGCAAACTCGATGTATCCGGTGAAACAGGCGGTAGTGTCAAGGTTTTAGGCAACAACGTAAGCGTCATCGATGCAAACATCAACGCTTCTGGAACGAATGGCGGTGGTACCGTCCTCATCGGCGGAGATGATCGAGGCAAAGGTACTGTACCAAATGCCAATCGCACCCTATTCAACAGCAACTCAACGATTAATGCAGATGCGCTGACGAATGGTAACGGTGGAAAAGTAATAATTTGGGCAGATGATACAGCCAGTATTTACGGCAAAATATCGGCACGCGGAGGGTTATTTTCTGGGAATGGCGGCTTTATTGAAACTTCTAGCAAAAAGTTTCTTAATCTCACATCAACCCCCAATGCTAGCGCCGCTAATGGCATCGCTGGTACGTGGTTAATTGACCCGACTGATATCACAATTGTAAGTAGCAGTGGCGGCGCAATTGGTACGAACTCGGTGGATGTCGCCAATATCAACGCTGCTCTTAATATTGGAACGAGTGTCATCCTCGACACCGCAACTGCTTCTGGCGCTTCTGGTGCTGGTGATATAACTCAGAACAGCGGGGCAAATATTAACAAAACAGGTGGTGGAGATGCCACTCTGACTTTACTAGCTACAAACAGCATAATTTTGAATGGCGCGATCGCCTCTACTAGCGGCAAGTTGAACGTAACCCTCAACGCTGATTCTGATGCAAATGGTGCAGGCGCGATCGCTCTAAATTCAGGTTCTGTCATTAACTCCAACGGCGGCGATATAGTTCTAGGAGGTGGCAGCAACCCATTAATTAATTCTGCAACAGGCACATCAGCAAATCCCATCGGAGTCAACATTAGCGGTGCAAACATTAATGCAGCCGGAGGCAATATTTCTATCGTAGGAACGGGAGTTGCAGGTGTTAACGGCAGCTACGGTATCTTCCTTTCCAACAGTGCCGTTGTGCAAACAACCGGAACGGGGAACATTAACCTTAAAGGCACTGGCGGCGCGTCAGGAGGTGCCAACCGGGGCATTTACGCCACAGGTGTGGGCAGCAAATTATCCGTAGAAAATGGCACCCTCAATTTGATAGGAATTGGCGGTGCAGGCGTAGAGCAGAATCAGGGCATTATTTTAGGAAACGCTTTCCTTGCTGAATCTACAGGTACGGGCGCGATCGCTATGAACGGTACAGGTGGGACGGGAAGCAATTACAACTATGGCATCAACATTGGCGATTTTCTTGGTTCTCCTGCCGCTGTCACCTCTGCGAAGGGCAATATCAGCCTAACAGGTACTGGTAACGGGACTGGCAGCAATAACTTTGGCATTCTGCTCTCCGGTAGCGTTGTGCAAACAACCGGGACGGGGAACATCAACTTTACAGGTACTAGCGGCGCGACAGGAATTGCCAACCGGGGTATTTACGTCACAGGTGTGGGCAGCAAATTATCTGTAGAAAATGGCACCCTGAATCTGATAGGAATAGGCGGTGCAGGCGTAGCGGAAAATCAGGGCATTATCTTAGGAAACGCTTTCCTTGCTGAATCTACAGGTAGCGGAGCGATCGCTATGAACGGTACAGGTGGGACGGGAAGCAATTACAACTATGGCCTCTACATTGGCAATTATGGCGGTTCCCCTGCAACTGTCACCTCTGCGAACGGCAATATCAGCCTGACAGGTACTGGTAACGGGACTGGCAACCACAACTATGGCATTATGCTTGACTCCGGCGGGCTTGTGCGCTCGACTGGGATGGGCAATATTACCATGATTGGCAATGGTAGCACTGCTGGGGCGGGCAACAATATCGGGATAGAGGTGACAAGAGCAAACTCGAAAGTCACTTCTTTAAATGGCAATATTACTCTGATCGGTACTGGTAGCGAGACTGGAAACAGCAATCACGGTATTGGGCTGGTCGATGGGGGGGTGTTGCAATCGACTGGGACGGGGAATATTATCCTGACAGGTAATAGCAGTGGCGTCTCTGGTGCAGGCATTTATCTTCCGTCGGCGGCTAGTTTGACTACAAGTGGTGGAACTATTAGCTTGACTGGAAATAGCACCAATACTAATGGCAATGAAGGTATCTTCAACTCTGCGTCAATCAACTCGAACGGCGGCGCGATCGCCATTACCGGAACTAGCAACAATAACATCGGCGTTCAAGTTAAAAATTCCATCAACTCTAGTGGTGGCGCGATCGCTATCACCGGAACTAGCGCTAATAGTAACGGAATTCAAGTAGAAAATGCCATCAATTCTGGCATTGGTAATATTACCCTAACTGCCGATCGCATTAATCTTGATGCTGGCGGAACTCCTTCATTAATTGGTACCGGAAACATACTATTGCAGCCATTTAGTCCCAGTTCCAATCTGCAAATTGGCGGTAGCGGTGATGCCACTACAACATTCTTGAACTCGACCGAATTAACAAGATTGGCGAATGGTTTTAACTCAATTACCATCGGGCGAAGCGATCAAACTGGCGCGATCGCTATTACTGGTGATGCGACTTTTAATAATCCGGTAACAATTCAAGCTCCAGGGACGGGCGGTTCTATTACTTACACTGCTGGCAATTTAACTGGCGCAGGCAACGCTACAGTTACCCTGAATGCTGATAAAAATATTACTACGGGCAATATTACTAATTCAGGTAGAGCAATTAATATAACTAGCGCCAACGGCAGCATCGATACAAGTGCAGGTATTTTAGACGCTACCAATAGTAATGGTAATGGAGGAGCGATCGCTATTAGTGCTAATAACGGCAGTATTACAACTAGCGCTTTAGATTCGCGCCCTCTTGGTACTTTTGGCAGCGGAGGCGAAATTTTTCTCAATGCTAACAGCAATATCAGCACTGGGCTATTGCGTTCTCACACGGGCACTTTTCCTGGCAATGGTGGCAACCTCACCATCAATAGTAAGGCGGGGACAGTAACCGCTTCATCAAATTTAGATGCTAGCAGCTTTGTTGGTAACGCGGGAAATATTAGTGTTTCCGCTTTTGGAGATATTAATATTGGCGGCTTTGTTCGCGCTTATGCTAAAGGCTCTAGCGGGTCTGGTGGTGGAGGTAATATTACTCTAAACAGTACCAATGGCTTGATTAAAACAGCAGGAGATTTGGAATCTTACAGTAATAATGCTGGGAGTAATTCAGGAGCGATCGCTGTTAATTCTTTAGGCGATATTAGGATTAGAAATGTATTAGCTTACAACTCCAACTTTAGCGGCGGTACTGCGGGAAGTATTAATATCCACAGCACAGCCGGAAATATTAGCACCGCCTCGTTGGACACTGCAACTAATGGTGTTAACGGCAATGCATTAAATATTAGTGCGAAAGGCAACATTAACATTAACGGCTACATTCGCTCTTATTCAAATGGTTCTGGCAATGGCGGCAGAATTGGCATTACCAGCATGACTGGAAACATCATAACTACAGCAGCAGAATTAGACTCTCATTCTAAGTCTGGCAATGGAGGGGCGATCGCGCTTACTGCCAATAACGGCAACATTACAACCACTACTATCAACAGCAATAGCAACGGTAGCGGTAAAGGTGGATCAGTTGATATCAATGCTGGCAACTTATTCCGCGCCACAGGCACTTTTAGCGATCGCAATGGAATAAAAGCCAGTATTTCTAGTGCTGATGCAGCGAATGGCGGTGCAATTACTATCCGACACAATGGCAGCACGGCAACAAGTTTTATCGTCGGTGATGCCACAACTAACGGAACTGCGGGAGGTATAACCAGCGGGGCAAATAATGCGATCGCCCCCACATTTACCATTCCCGTACCGCCGGGAACTTACACTATGGGCAATATCAATATAATTACCCCAGCACCGCAGATAATTACCCCAGCAACGCAGGCGATCGCGCAGCTTGCTCCTGAGATCTCCCTAATCCGTGAACCCACAATTAACAGCGATCGCAGCCCCACTGCTGGCAGCATCAACAACAACCAGATCTTGAATTTAGATCGCAGCCTCGAACCTGACACTGTAAATATGGCGCGATTGCGGAGCGATCGCAGCCCCACTGCTGGCAGCATCAACAACAACCAGATCTTGAACGTCAATAGGGCTGTCGCTCCACAACCCCTTCAAGCAGTCCGTGCCTCGGTAAGTCAAGCTCTTGACGCTGGCAGAATCGAAGTTGCAGTGCCAAAAATTGAGCAACTATCGGCACAGAAATATGCGTCTTACTTGGGACAATCTGTGGCAAGTTCTGAAACTTCCCCTCAAAGCATCAGAGAGACTCTGAGAAAAATATATTCTCAAACTGGTAAAAAGTCGGCTATTGTCTACACTCTAGTACGACCAGATCAACTCGAACTTGTATTAATTACTGCCACTGGTGAAACCATTCACAAAACCATCCCAGCCGCCAACCGCGACACTCTCTTAGCTGTTGCCAAAGATTTTCGCAATCAAATTGCCACTCCCAGCAAACGAAACATGAGGAGCTATTTGAAATCGGGGCAACAGTTGTATAAGTGGCTGATTGCACCCATAGAAAGCGAACTGCAACAGCGAGAGATAAACACCCTCCTATTCTCAATGGATGATGGATTGCGTACTCTACCCCTTGCCGCTCTGCATGATGGTAAGCAATTTCTAATAGAAAAATACAGTTTCAGCCTCATCCCCAGCCTCAGCTTGACCGATACTCGTTACCAAAGCCTCAAGGACGCCCAACTCTTGGCGATGGGTGCGTCGCAATTTAAAGATCAGCAACCTTTACCCGCTGTTCCAGCCGAACTTCGAGCGATCGCTCAAGAGTGGCCAGGCAAGTTATTGCTCAACGAAGCTTTTACCCTGAATAATTTGAAGTCCCAACGCGCTAATGTGCCGTATCGCATTATTCACCTAGCCACTCATGGCGAATTCATGCCCGGAGCTGCAAGCAATTCTTACATTCAACTGTGGGACGCCAAGCTGCAATTGGATCAACTGCGGCAGCTAGGCTGGAACGACCCGCCAGTCGAGTTGCTGGTGCTGAGCGCATGCCGCACAGGTGTGGGTGATGATAATGTCGAGATGGGCTTTGCGGGTTTGGCTGTCCGAGCTGGTGTCAAGTCAGCCTTAGCTAGTCTTTGGTATGTGTCAGATGAAGGCACGTTAGGGTTAATGAGCGAGTTCTACTACCAGTTGCACAGAGCGACTATTAAGGCTGAAGCTCTCAGACAGACGCAGATAGCGATGATCCGAGGAGAAGTCAAGATTGAAGAGGGTCAAATGCGAGCTTCACAGCTCCTCAGAGGAGTGCCGCTGCCACCCGAATTAGGTGTTGTGGGAAATATAAGTTTATCCCATCCCTATTATTGGTCAGGCTTTACGATGGTTGGCAGCCCTTGGTAAAGTCTTTGGGCAGACAAAACGTACTAAGAAGCCGACAGCAGGGAAACAGCATCCCTACTTTCTAAAAAATTATTTGCTTTCATAATTTCGTATAGGTTAACGTCTTCTTCTAGCAGGCAAGCATGACCGCACTTAGGCAGAACAACTACTTTGGCGTTAGGTAGAACTCCGGCTAGGCGTTTTGCTTCAGCTACAGAGGGCAATAGTCGGTCTGCGCCTCCGCCAATTACTAGCACTGGTTGGGCGATCTCGGCCAACTCGCTTTCGTCAACGTCAAACTCTCTAATTAGCGCCAGCCGCCAGATAACGGTTTTTGGGGGTACTGATTGCATGGCGTCTAGTAAGGCGCGAGTGTCTTCTCTCGATACTCGTTCCATTGCAGACAAAAATGGCAACAACCACACCGATCCCAAGCGGTACAGAACTTCGGGTATCCAGCCGCTCACTAGCGATCCCCAATTCAACCAAGCGCGTTGATTAAAGGATGATGCTGGATTGACTAAAATCAGCCTATCGAACAATGGGGGTGAATGCGGCTGACGCATTCTTCGCCTACGCAGGGCTACTTTGATTGCCAGACAACCGCCAAATGATTCGCCGCATAGATAAACAGACCTATCGGGTTGTTTTTCTACTTCTTTTTCAATCAAATCCACAACTTGCTCGGTGAGAACATCCCAACTGGCCAAATCGTCGGCGGGGATCGCCAAACAGCGTATGTCAAATGCTGATTCTAATCCTGCTGTTTGTCTTCTGAGCAGCTGCCCGTTTCCATCCATTCCCGGCAGATATACAAAGAGCGGGTAGTCTGGATTCAGCTTGCTGGGGGTAAGGAAACAAGGATGACTTTTGACTTCAACCATGAGTAGTTGTTAATTGTTGATTGCTCAGTGTTCCTTACTATTAGTTTTAGTTATGAACTATGAACTATAGCGATAAAATTAATGAGTACTATTACTCATTTTACAAGCAGCTGTCCGTTGTTTAAAAACAGCCTTGACGGAGTAAGGTGGCGATTTCTTCTTGACAATAGCCGAGTAGGTCGTTAACAACAGTTTTGGCGTGCTTTCCTTGATATTGTTCCCTAGCTGGGCGCGTAATCCAACGAGGACGACCAATAAAAACGCTTGCACGACGATAAACGACTAGGGGATGCCAACCAGCGCGGTCGAAGAGTGGTTCTGAGGGATCGAATAGGCTCAATAATCTCAGCGGTACTCCGGAGCTGGTAGATTCTTCGAGGGATGCGATCGCCACGGGCAAAACAGCTAAATTGCGTACAGGCGTATCGGTTGCTCCTCCGCAGGCGGCTCGCAAAGCTAAATGAGCAAACCCACGCTGAAACTGCTCCATTTTGTGGGGATCGGTCAAACGCACCATAGTTTGAGCGCCTTCTGGAAAAATCCCAACCACCTGACCTTGCTGCAACAGCTTTATCGCCTGTTGAAAAAAACTTTGCTGCCGATGTTCCGGTGTATCTAAAGGAAAGCACCCCAATTGTTGGACAATCTCCCGCATCACTGGCACTTGTCCCATGTAGTGATGGCAGGCAAAGCGAATCGGACGGTTCACCGCCGCCATCAGCAAGGGTGCATCCATGAAGCTGCGATGATTGCTAACTACCACTACAGCACCTTCTTGAGGAATGCGGTTCTCATACGAGAGATACATCCGCGTTCCCATCGTGGCAAGCAGTAAGCGAGAAACCTGGAGTGGTGTATCTAGAGACATGGGTTAAAGCCAGCGTTTAGGCCAAAGCTTAATTATTCTTAATATAATTATCAAATAACGTTTATGTTAATTACGAATACCTAGAGGTAGAAATATTAAGCATTTACCAACCATAAGTAAGAACTAAGATTTTGCACCCTACTCGGAAAATAGCAACTCTCTCGTTCTTAGGTTTGACGTTCAAGCCTTAGTGCCTGTTTGCCTCTGCTTGAAGAGTTATTAGTTAAACTTACAGCATCTATCATAAATAATTATACATTTGTGTGGTATAGGAGTATGTAAAGCTAACAGATAAAGTAGCAATTAATATAAAAAACCCTAAACGCTCGGATATGATTAAAAGCAGTTAATAGCGCTTTTTTTTGCCATTTTATGCCTTCTAGCGATACAAGTAAAAGCACATTTGCTCTTACAACACCTCTTTACTATGTAAATGATTTACCCCACATTGGCAGTGCATATACCACAATGGCTGCTGATGTCATTGCGCGGTTTGAGAGACTGCGCGGCAAATCTGTGCTGTTGATTACTGGCACAGACGAACACGGACAGAAGATTCAACGCACGGCGGAAAGCAACGGGCGCAGTCCACAGAGCTTTTGTGACGAAATCGCTGCTGGTTTCGATACGCTTTGGCAAAAGTTGAATATCCAGTACGATCGCTTTAGTCGCACCACATCCCCCCGCCATGAAGCCATAGTCAAGGAATTTTTCTATAGGGTATGGGACAAAGGCGACATCTACATGGGGCAGCAAAAAGGCTGGTACTGCGTCTCCTGCGAAGAATTTAAAGAAGAACGCGACTTGCTAGAAGGACACCACTGCCCGTTACACCCAAACAAAGAAGCCGAGTGGCGGGACGAGCAAAACTACTTCTTCCGGCTGTCGAAATACCAAAGTCAGCTAGAAGCCTTATATCAAGAACGATCGGATTTCATCCAGCCAGAAAGCCGCCGCAATGAAGTACTAAATTTTGTCAGCCAAGGGCTGCAAGATTTTTCTATTTCGAGGGTGAATCTAGACTGGGGCTTCCCCGTCCCAGTAGATCCGAAACATACCATTTATGTATGGTTTGACGCCCTACTGGGCTATGTGACAGCACTGCTAGATCCGGAAAGCGAACCGACGCTGGAGAATGCTTTATCAAAATGGTGGCCGATTGATTTGCACCTAATTGGCAAAGATATATTGCGCTTTCATGCAGTGTACTGGCCAGCGATGATGATGTCAGCTGGGCTACCGATTTCCGGGCGCATTTTCGGACACGGCTTTTTGACCAAAGATGGCAAAAAGATGGGGAAAACGTTGGGGAATACCCTAGATCCTGTAGAGTTGGTAAACCTCTATGGTGCAGATGCCATTAGGTACTACTTTCTGAAAGAAATTGAATTTGGGCAGGATGGGGATTTCAACGAAACGCGGTTTATCAATACGGTGAATGCAGACTTAGCAAATGACTTGGGGAACTTGCTCAACCGCACGTTGACAATGGTTAAGAAGTACTGCAAAGGCGTGCTTGATTGTTCGGGTGAAGACATTGGGGCAGATAACCCGCTAAAGTCGATAGGAGAGGGCATGGGCGATCGCGTGGCTGGAGCTTACGAATCCCTAGCCTTCAGCACCGCTTGCAATGACATATTCACCCTGATTCGAGCCTGCAATAAATTCATCGACGACCAAGCACCTTGGACTTTATATAAACAGAACCAACAACAAGCCGTCGAACAAGTGCTTTACGCAGTTTTAGAATCAGTTAGACTAGCAGCTTACCTGCTATCACCGATAGTTCCTACCATTAGTAGTGACATTTACCAGCAACTGGGCTTTTCAATTAATTTTAATGACAAAAACCCGATAAACGATCCCCTTCTGTTTAAATCCCACGCAGTTTGGGGAACACTAAAAGCAAAACAAGCCTTTGGCGATCCCAAACCTGTTTTTGCCAAACTGAACCCGCCCGCGTCTGGTTCATCCTAGCCGGGACAGTCTCTAGGTAGGTTGGCAGAGAAACCTTCTAGAATCCGGTAGAGTCTCATCTACTGGAAAGAAGATGAAAACTGCCATTCAACCAGATAAAACCTAAAAACCAATCAATTTTTTGATAACAAATAGAGGCATAACAACCATGTTGAACCATTTCAAAAGCGATCCCGTATTTACACCAGAGCAAGTTTTAGAAAATCGCGGTAGAGTAGCCATTTTTATCGATGGATCAAATTTGTTTTATGCTGCATTGCAGCTAGGGATAGAAATTGACTACACTAAGCTGCTATGCCGTTTAACAGCTGGTTCGCGGCTGCTGCGCTCTTTCTTCTATACGGGAGTTGACCGCACAAACGAAAAGCAACAGGGCTTTTTGCTGTGGATGCGCCGCAACGGATACCGCGTAATTGCGAAAGATTTAGTGCAGTTACCAGATGGTTCTAAAAAAGCCAACTTAGATGTAGAAATTGCCGTTGATATGATGGCTCTAGTGGGTTCTTATGACACGGCTGTTCTTGTCAGCGGCGATGGCGATTTAGCCTATGCCGTAGACGCTGTTAGCTATCGTGGCGTGCGTGTCGAAGTCGTAAGCCTGCGCTCTATGACTAGCGACAGTTTAATTAACGTGTCAGATCGATATATCGACCTTGACGGTATCAAGGAAGATATCCAAAAAACGTCACGTCAAAGCTACACCTACCGCCCGCTATCGGGTATTGGCATGATGGATGAACAGGAAGATCAATAGCAGAGGAGCAGGCTAATTTTGTCTAAAAGCTCCGGAATTGGGTCTAAACGACAGGACTAAAGGAGCAGTAGAAGTGACAAAGGTAAAAAAATGTTCTTTTGGAACATTTGCCTAAACGTAGCGATAGGTAAGGTCAAAATTAAAAACAAAAAGGCAAAAATAGTTTTATCTTCTGCATTTTGCCTTTTTTGTTTTACCTTTTTTAGCAGTTGTGGCGGTCAAAACAACGCGCAAAAAAAGGGTCAACAAGATAAGGTTGCGACATCGTTAGATACTAGCTTGGTGTTTAATGATGTAACTTTAGATCAAGCAGATGCACAGGGGCGTCCTGTGTGGAAAGTGAAGGCAAAGCAGGCAAACTACAGTAGCGATAAAAAAACTGCTGTTATTAACAATCCAACTGGAGACTTGTTCCAAGATGGAAAGTTAGTGATGCAGGTTACTGCGGCGAGTGGTGAAGTTCAGCAAGATGGCCAACAGGTATTTTTGAAAGGTCAAGTTACAGCTACCGATCCGCGTAATGGTGCTGTATTAAAGGGAGATGAATTAGAGTGGTTTCCTAAAAAAGATTTGTTGATTGTCCGCAATAATGTGAGGGGAAGCCACCCACAATTACAAACTGAGGCGAAAGAGGGGCGATATTTCAGCCGCGCACAACAGCTAGAATTATTGGGTCAAATTGTGGCGACAACAAATGACCCGGCTCTTTTGGAGAAAACAATAGGAAAGACACAGGAGGGAGGAACTCCCCAAGCATCGCCCTCTCCTTCAGCATCGCCAATTCCGCCTGGTGAAGTTGTAACTTTACAAATGAGGACTGAGCATTTGGTATGGCAGATTCCGCAGAAGATGGCGATCGCGGATAGTCGCATCCAGATTGACCGCTATAAAGGTAAAGCTATGACGGCTCAGGTTGTCGCAGACAAGTCTGAGGTAAACCTAGAAACAAGGACTGCGGTGCTTAAGCAAAATGTCGATTTGACATCGCTAGATCCACCCATCCAAATTGCCAGTAATTTAGTTGTGTGGAACTTAAATACAGAAATCGTGGTGTCAGATCAGCCAGTGAAGCTTGTACATCGGGTGCAAAACGTGACGGTAACAGGGAATCGCTCTCAAGTAGATTTGCAGCGAAAAGTTGCTTTTGTGACTGGCGGGGTTCAGGGTGTTGTTGCTAAGAATCAATCTAAGATTTATGCGAATCAACTAACGTGGGAGATGCCGAATCAGGTAGCTCAAGCGGAAGGAAATGCGATTTATCAACAGGTACAGCCGCCCGTGCAGATGTTTGGTAATAAAGTTAACTGGAATTACAACAACCAAATGGTGATTTCCGAACAGCCTGTGAGGATTGTAGATTTAAAAGAGCAAGTTACAGTAACGGGCGATCGCGCTCAATTAGATGTGGAAAAACAAATTGCTGTTGTTAACGGCAACGCACAGGGTTCAGCTACTAGAAATCAAGCCAAACTATTTGCAAATCAGTTAAGGTGGAATATTGCTACGCAGCAAGTGCAGGCAGATGGCAATGTTAATTATCGACAAGTCGATCCACCTTTGAATTTAAAAGGTCCGGCTGCATTTGGCAAACTACAAGATCAAACAGTTGTCGTTACTGGCAACACTGGTGACAGGGTGGTAACGGAGATTATTCCTAGCCCTTTGCCTAACAATAGATAACTGCGCTGCCCTCACACTAATATAAATTCAGGGGCTATTTACCAGCGGCATAACATAACAAAAACCTTTAGCTAATAGTTGTAGATAATTATGGCAATTGCACAACTTAATTCTAAAATTGAGGCTGCTAAAATATATTCTGCGGGTGCAACTATTACCCGTATTGCTGAGTTAAATATCACAGCAAATGAAGCACCAGAATATATTGAAATAGCTGGATTACCTTTAGCTCTGGATGATAGCAGTGTTAGGGTGAGGGTTGAAGGTGGTGGGGGAAATGCACCGATTGCTGCGGATGTTCGCATTGGTTTAGCAGTTCCTCCACGCGGGGAGACACCCAACCCGCCGCCTGATGAAGAACTGCGTGCGGCGACAGCGGAGGTAAGACAAATTGAGGATGCGATCGCTCTCATCGACAACGAAATAAACGTTTTATCTCACTTGGACGTCCCGGATCGTCCCGATGGCGAACCTGGGAAAGCACCACCCCCTTCGCCAATGGGCGCTAGACTGGCGCTGGCTAATTTTAGCGACGAACAAATCCGCGCCCGAATTAAGGAAAAACGCGAAACTTTAGAAAAGTTGCGTAAGGCTAAAGAACATCTTGCCGATTTGCAAGAAAAACAGGCGCGTGCTTCGACTGCTACAGAAGTTAGACCAAACGAACTCCGCAAAACTGTAGTTGTCAGTTTGAGTTATGGAAATACGCCAACTTCAGAGCAAACCTCAAGGTTAGTTGTAGAGTATTTTGTCCCCGGAGCGCGTTGGACGCCGACTTATGTTTGTCGTTTAAATAGTGCAGAATCTAGCGCAAGTATTGCAGTTAGAGCATTAATTTGTCAGCGCACGGGTGAGGATTGGTCGGGTGTACGTTTAGAACTTTCTACAGCAGAACCGATGGCTTGGTGTGCGTTACCAGAGTTACCATCGTTGCGAATTGGACGCGCTCAACCTGTGGTTAAAAAGTCGGGTTGGCGAAGACCTCCAATTGGTGCAGAGATATTATTTGAGGATTTTGATAGACAAAAAGAGGGAGCGATCGCGGCGGCGGATAAAAACAGAGATAACGACGATTTCTTTTCCCCTGAAGTGCCACCATTATTTAGTTTAAATGACACCAGAGAGGCATTCTTAAGCCCAGAGGTTGAAGAGATAAGTTTTACAGAATCTATCAAACCGTCTCCAAAACCTCCAAGGGCAGCGCAGACATTCGGGCAGGCATTCGGGCATCTAGAAAGGGATATAGTAACGCGATCGCCAAGAACGGTTAAGGATGAATTTGGCCAGTTGGAAGATCTTTTAGGAGGACTGCCCGCAGAACTTGCGGCAAATACACCAAGTCCATCGCCACAAATGAGCAAAGCTGTTTTTAGAGAGGAAGCTAGTTTAGGCTTACCAGAACCGCGAGGACAGCGCAGGCGACGCAGTAACATGGAGGAGGAATCGACAACTGATTTTCTTGCCTATAATCTAATGCGAATGGGTGATGCAAATGACCCATCTAAACGCGGTAAATTATCCATTGAGCAACGCCAAGAATTTTATTTAGAAATACTCCAACGCCAGCAAATTGTTGCAAATTTTGATATCATCGACGCGATCGAACGCGCAGTTGCTAACGCTGAAAAATGCATGAGATCACCGCTTCCTCCTGGTGGAATTAATGTGAGAAATGTGGCAGGTTCATTTGACTATGCTTACAGCGCTGATGGACGTATTGATGTCCCCTCAGATGGTCAATTTCATTCAGTAGCTTTGACTAGCAGCAGTGCAGAAGTAGATGTGCGCTATGTAGTCGTACCTCGCGAAGATACCAACGTCTTTAGAATTGCCCAACTACGCAACCCGCTACAAGCACCGCTACTAGCTGGGATGGCAGATGTTTACGTTGATGGCGAGTATATTTTATCTACTAATATTGCTACAGTTCCAGCTAAGGGACAGATGGAATTAGGTCTGGGAGTTGAACAAGCAATCAAAGTTGCCCGCAACACATTCTATGAGGAAGTTCGTTCCGGCGAAACTATCGTTTCTTTCAACGAATTGCGCCACAAAGTTCAAGTTGATATTAAGAACAATTTGCCAAGAGTTGCGCGAATTGAAGTAAGGGAAAGACTGCCAATTCCCTATGAGGGCGCTAAAGTCGATGTGCAGATAGATAGTGTCTTGCCAGGATGGGAAAAGTACGAGCAAGAGGAACGCAATGCGCCTATCAAGGGTGGTTATCGCTGGCGGGTGGAAGTGCCAGCTAAAGGCGATATAAACCTATCAGTTGATTATAAGATTAAAACTTTTGTCGATAGCGAGTTGATTGGTGGAAATCGACGCGAGGGATAATATTTTACCTGTTTCTAAGGTGTTAGTCTGGGAATGAGAAAGCATTAAGCAACCATAGTTTTATACTGTCGAACTGACAGCAAACTATAGGGTTCTTCGTTTAAAAAAATTAATAGGAGTAGACTATGCAAGCTCTTCAACAAGCTATCCAAAAACTAACTCTAGATGCGCCAGTTTCTTCAGTTACGCTGCTGGAAGATAGGGGACAGGTGCGGCGAATTGGTAAGATTAATTTAACTCAAGGGCTGTGGCGAATTACAGTTGATAAAGTTGCTCCCGTGCTTTCTGATAAGTCTCTGCGTGCGGAGTTTTGTGAAGAGTATCCAGGCGCACGCATTGATGATGTTCGCGTCCGTCGGATGATGTTGGTTAACGAAGAAGATAGACCGGATGAAATTAAAGCTGTAGAAATAGAACTGCGATCGCTCCTCAATTCTTTTAACAATATCACCGAAGACCGCCAGCATCTAGAAACTTCCTTCGAGCGGATAAATACTATCTTATATAAAGGTTTGCAAGAATTACCAACAGATGCTGTTTGGGGACAAATTGACCCCAGAAGTTGGCGAGAACAATTGTCTAGCTTATTTAAACAATTGCGAGATTTGCGTGCGGAAATATTGAGCCAATATTACACTCAAGAAAAACTCAGTGAGGAAATTAACGACTTAATTAATAGACTGCGTGCCTTGGAGCGCCCCGATATGGTCTATGCTGCCAGAATAGAGGCAGATTTAATGATTCCGCAAGCAGGAGAGTATGCGATCGCTTTCGATTATGTTGTTCCCGGCGCAATTTGGCGTCCGTATCATCAAGCACGTCTCCTGTTAGAAGAAAATCCTACCATCTCCTTTCGCGTCGATGGCTGTGTTTGGCAACGCACTGGAGAAGATTGGAAAGATGTAGATTTAATATTTTCCACAGCACGCGCCTCACTCGGTACAGAACCACCATTCCTAACAGATGACTTGGTAAACGTTAAAGAAAAATCTAAACAAATTGTCATTCAAAAGCGAGATCAAAATATTCAAACACCAGGACTGGGTGTAGATGAAACGCCCACAACTGTCGTTCTTCCCGGCGTTGATGATGGCGGCGAAGTTCGTAACTTAAGAGCATCTTCTAAAGCTACTATCCCCTCTGATGGTCGTCCTTATCGCGTTCCTATATTTTCTTTTGAATCTTCCGCCTCTGTTGAATATGTGTTAATGCCTGAATTATCTTGTCAGGTAGTTATTAAAAGTCAACAGACAAATACATCTAAATTTCCCGTCCTAGCAGGCCCAGTGGATTTAGTGAGAACCTCTGGATTTGTAGGTAGAACATCGGTGTTATTCATTGCACCTGGGGAAAAATTTGCTCTAGGATGGGGGTCAGACGGAGCGATGCGCGTGCAACGCACGCAAACCGAGAAGCAAGAACAGGATTATCTTACTAAGTGGAATATCCTAACAATGGAAGTAAAGTTGTTTTTATCTAATATTGGGGGAGAACCGAGAGAGATTAAAACTACCGAGCGAGTGCCAGTTTCAGAGTTAGAGCAAGTTAAGGTTGAAGTAATTTCAAATGAGACTAAAAATGGCGTTAAACCTGATGAGAATGGCTTTTGCAACTGGAATTTTACTTTAGACCCTTATTCTCAACTCCAAGCATCTCTCGTATATAAAATTTCAGCAGCACCGGAAGTGCAAGAGATGTGACGGCTCATGGTTCATTGGGCAATTGCTATGAACCATGAACCATTTTTCAAAATTTAGCTTGAAAGCCAGAAACTATCTTATTTCTATGGGTATCGCCCAGGACTTTAGCGCCGTCAGCTATAGCGCTACTGGGGGTAATAGCTGGTGGTGGAGTTTCTGCTACGCCCCAGCGCTTTAATAAATTTTGCAGAAGCACGTCTTGCTGCTGCCTAAAAGCTTCGACATCATTGCCACCGTTGATGATAGCAAACCAAACTAAGCCGCGATCGCGTGTTGGCATTACTCCTGCAAGGGCACTCACTGCATTGAGAGTTCCAGTTTTGATCACGGTACCGGTGGGAATTTTGCGAGCTAGCATAGTACCCCGGCGATCGCGTCCTGAAACAGGGAACATATCAGCAACACTCATCTGCTGGGAGTGTAAATGGTTTTGAATAGCCAGCAACATACCACAGGCAGCACGGGGAGAAATGCGATTTTCTACGCCCAATCCCGAACCATTTACCAACTGAATTTCCTCGTTAGGGACGCCAGCAGATTTAGCCGCGATTTGGGAGACCATCGATGCACCTCCTACAGATTTTGCCAGCATCTCAGCCATTTCGTTGTTGCTGTAGATGTTCATCTGCTTGATGATTTGAGTTAGGGACATCGACTTATGACGCACCAGCAAGATTTGTTTGGGTAAAGGCACCGAAGATACTCTGATACCGCCAGCAATAACAACTTGAGGCTTTGGCGTTTTTGGATACATAGCTGCGTATTGGACAGCAGTAAACCTCGGCCAGTATTTGTTATCTAATCCTTGCTTGAGCAACTGGCCGCTTAGGGTAGGGTTAGGCTGGTAGTTCATCGAAAAATCTCCGACAATGATCAAATTGCCGTTAACGCGGCGGATGCCCAAGCGGTTTAGGGCAGCAGAAAGAGCGATCGCTTCCTCCCAGACAAAAAATGGATCGCCACTACCCGTTACTACTAAATCTCCTTGCAAAACGCCATTTTTGATGGTTCCGGTCGTACCGATAAGGGTTTCAAATGCATGTGCTGGCCCCCAAGTTTCCAATGCAGCCAGTGTTGTGGCAATCTTTGTCAAAGATGCTGCTGGAACAGGAACCTTACCTTGGTGATTGGCTAACAGTGACTGTCCTGACTGCATCCATACCGCTTGATTTCCTGCCGCCATTCCTTTTGTTGACAATTGGCGCAAGTACTGATCCATAGTCTTTTCATCGGCTGGATCTGGTTCTGTGGGTAACGCCAATAAAGAAACACCCTGCCACTCCAGCAGGTCAGCAACATTCAATTGATTGGGCTTTATACCAGCCATGTCCAGCCATGCACCCATCAACCCCGAGCTAAAAAGTTCCAGCATCTTTTCCTTATTGGCGACAACTCACTTCAACGCAGTAATAATATCTCGGCAACCGTACCGTTTAAAGTCCGGAGTCCAGGATCCCCATTCCACCATTGCCAATACTTCATACTTGCTAACTTATGATTAATCAGCCAGATCGTTCGAGGTTTAATGTGGGGTGAAAACCTTCTGGTAAAATTTGTAAGGTTTCTATAACTTTGATCAATGGCATCGAATCGCGCACGGATCGCAATTGACGCTATGGGTGGCGACCACGCACCCGCCGAAATCGTCGCTGGAGCGCTTAGGGCACAGGCAGAACTAGATATCGACGTTTTGCTGGTGGGGGATAGGGAGCAAATTGAAGCATCTCTCAAACACCACACCAGTTCTCATAGCGTGGAAATCGTAGACTCGGAAGGTACGATTGAAATGCACGAGGAGCCGCTGAGTGGTCTAAGACGCAAGCCCAAGGCTTCGATCAACGTGGCAATGGACTTGGTGAAGCAAAACCGGGCGGATGCTGTTGTTTCAGCTGGTCATTCCGGGGCAGCAATGGCAGCTGGACTTTTACGGCTGGGTAGACTTCGGGGAATTGACAGACCTGCGATTGGTGCGGTTCTGCCTACAATAATGGCTAGTAAGTCCGTCCTGATTCTCGACGTAGGCGCGAATGTTGACTGCCGTCCCAAGTATTTGGAGCAGTTTGCTGTCATGGGAGCGATTTACAGCCAGTACGTGCTGGGTGTAGAAGACCCCAAAATTGGACTACTTAATATTGGAGAAGAAGCCTGTAAGGGCAACGATTTGGCGGTTCGCACTCACCAAAAGCTGCAAGAAAATCCGCAAATTACTTTCATTGGCAATGCTGAGGGTCGAGATGTCCTCTCAGGACGTTTTGATGTCATCGTTTGCGATGGCTTTGCGGGCAATGTCTTGTTGAAATTTGCAGAAGCAGTCGGCGAGGTGATGTTGCAAATCCTGAAAGAGGAGTTACCCCAAGGAATACGCGGACAAATGGGTACGGTGTTGCTGAAACCGAACCTAAAGCGGCTCAAGCAGCGGGTAGATCATGCGGAACATGGGGGGGGGTTGTTGTTGGGGGTTGATGGAATTTGCATTATAAGTCACGGTAGTTCGCAGGCTCCCTCGATTTTTAATGCGATTCGCATTGCTAAAGAAGCCTTTGATAACAAGGTTCTAGAGCGAATTCAGTCCCGTATCACTACCACTGCCCCAGCAACTGATGGAGACTAATGTTAAAAGAATTAGGGGTAGGCATTGCCATTACGGGGAGCGGTAGTGCGACACCGACAGTTTCCCTGGATAATCAAGGACTCTCGACTTTGGTGGAAACGTCGGATGAGTGGATAAGTTCGCGGACGGGGATTAAAGAGCGGCGACTGTCGTCAGTGCAGGAGTCACTGAGTGCGATCGCTACTCTTGCAGCTACCAATGCCCTCGATATGGCAGGTATTGCCGCAACAGATGTGGATCTCATTATCCTTGCCACCTCCACACCCGATGACCTGTTTGGCACTGCCTGTAGAATTCAGGCACAGCTAGGCGCGTCTAAAGCCGTCGCCTTCGACATGACAGCAGCTTGCTCCGGCTTTGTCTTCGGACTCGTCACGGCTGCTCAGTTCATTCGTACTGGCGTTTATCAAAACGTCTTGGTGATTGGGGCTGATATACTGTCGCGTTGGGTAGATTGGGCAGACAGACGCAGCTGCGTGTTGTTTGGGGATGGTGCAGGTGCGGTTGTCATGCAGGCTCACCAGAGCGATCGCCTCCTGGGATTTGAAATCCGCAGCGATGGCACGCAGAATAATGCTCTCAACTTAGCTTATCAACCACAACCCAAAGAAATAGTCTCTGGCGTTACCATTGGCCAAGGTACTTACCAGCCCATAACCATGAACGGCAAAGAAGTTTATCGCTTCGCCGTCCAAAAAGTCCCAGAAGTCATCGAAAAAGTTCTATTTAGAGCCAACCTCAGCATCGACCAAGTAGATTGGCTGGTGCTGCACCAAGCCAATCAGCGCATTCTCGACGCCGTTGGCGAACGCCTGAATATTCCCGCCCACAAAGTCATCAGTAATATCGCCAAATATGGCAACACCTCCGCCGCTTCCATCCCCTTAGCTCTAGATGAAGCCGTGCGCGAAGGCAAAATTAAAACCGGAGACACTATCGCCACTTCTGGGTTTGGTGCTGGACTTACCTGGGGCGCTGCAATTTTCCAATGGGGTAGATAAACGGATTTGGGATTTTAGATTGAATCTAAAATCTAAAATTTAAAGCCTACCCTCTTGGAGCTTTTATTATGCTTGGATACCTGTTAATAATTGCTGGTAATGCTTCTTTGGCAATAGGCATTTTATTCATCCGGCTGCTAACAAACCCAAAAGATGGTAGCAATCAATTAAACCCATTTTTTGTAACTTCCTTAGTTGCTGTATCTGGTGCAATTATCTTGTCACCAATACTTTTCTCGCATACAGGAGAACTAATAGATTTACTCAGGCATCAAAAAATCAAAGTAGTTCACGCAGTTTTGGCAGGCTTATTCTACATTGCAATGGGAGAGCTATTATTCAATATTGGCTTAAGTAAATTAGACGAGAATGCCTTATCTCAATCGGGTTTACTAGCCTTAAGCTTTCCCATCTTTGCCGGATTAGCAGGATATATCTTTTTCAAAGAGACCATAAATATAGTAAGATTTTCTATTGCTTTTATATTAATGGCCGCTGGTTTCTTAGTGTTCGTTTCAGGTAAATAAAATGACCAAAACTGCATGGGTGTTTCCGGGACAAGGTTCCCAAGCAATCGGCATGGGAGGAGATTTAGTAGACTTGCCAGCGGGTTCAGCTAAATTTGCACAAGCACAACAAATTCTCGGATGGTCTGTTCCAGAAATTTGCCAAAGCCAGGAAGACAAATTATCTAGCACGCTCTACACTCAGCCTTGTTTATATGTTGTAGAAACAATTCTGGTTGATATGATGCTTGAAAAAGGGCACCAACCAGACTTAGTTGCAGGGCACAGTCTGGGAGAATATGTCGCCTTGTATGCAGCAGGTGTATTTGACTTTGAAACCGGATTGCGATTAGTTAAGCGTCGTGCAGAATTGATGGACAGCGCCGCTGGTGGCATGATGGCAGCGTTGATGGGGTTTGACCGCGAACAGCTAGAGCAAAAAATCCAGCAGACCCCTGACGTTGTGCTAGCCAACGATAACAATCCCGGACAAGTTGTAATTTCTGGAACACCCGAAGCTGTGGAATCGGTGTTAGCTGGAATAAAAGTAAAACGAGCCGTACCCTTAAAAGTATCAGGAGCTTTCCATTCGCCTTTAATGGCATCAGCGGCGGCAGACTTTCAGCAGATATTAAAGTCTGTGGAATTTAACTCAGCTAAAGTACCAGTGTTGTCCAATGTAGACCCAACTCCAGTAGTAGAGGCTGATGTTTTGAAAGAGCGTCTCAGCCGACAGATGACTGGTTCGGTGCGATGGCGAGAAATTTCTCTACAATTGCCCCTCGAAGGGGTTTCGCGGGTCGTAGAAATTGGCCCCGGTAATGTTCTCACTGGCTTAATAAAACGCACCTGCTCGGATTTAGTACTAGAAAATGTTAGTAGCGCCGCCCAAGTGCCAGCATCATAATTAACCTGTTTGTAGAATACGCCAATACACGCAGATAAAAAACAAAGGCTGATAGTGGTGCGGAAGTTTTGGCCTGCGGTTTATCTGCGCTTTCAATTAAGAGCAATTATCGTCTATGCCCAGAAACCGCGAACCTGCTGTTAGTTTAATGCTGTACCACGCTTTTAAGTGGTCAGTTGTCGCCCCTATGCTTAATGTTTACTTTCGGGGGCGCATCTACGGGGTAGAAAACGTACCCCAACAAGGGCCACTTGTGGTGGTTAGCAATCACGCTAGTGACTTCGACCCACTGATTTTGTCCTCTTGCGTAGGTCGTCCAGTCGCTTACATGGCTAAGGAAGAGCTGTTCCGCGTCCCAATTTTAAAGCAAGGGATTCAGTTGTATGGTGCTTATCCGGTGAAGCGGGGTTCCGCTGACCGAAGTGCTATTCGTGCAGCGCTGGCTTGCTTGGATGCTGGTTGGGCTGCTGGTATCTTCTTGCAGGGAACGAGAACGCCAGATGCCAGGATTACGGAACCCAAACTGGGTGCAGCGCTAATTGCTGCCAAGGCGAAAGCACCGCTACTACCTGTAAGCTTGTGGGGAACTGAGGGAATTATCCGCAAAGGGTCGGCGATTCCGCGACCAGTTGCGCTGACTGTGAGGATTGGCGAGGTGATTGATGCTCCCAGTTCTACAGATCGTTTGGAATTGGAGGCGGTGACACAAAAGTGCGCTGAGGTAATTAATGGTATGCACGATTTGGGGCGTTGAAACAAGTTAGACCGGAGGGGGGAGGTAATTATAAGGGGTAAAAGTTAATAGTTAAAAATGAGGAATGAGGAGTTATTAATTTAAAACTCAAACCTCAAAACTTATAACTATACAATTCCCCTTTACCAATTACGCAGCCCCAATGGCTCAAATTGAAACAAAGAATTTCTGGACGCAACTGAATAATTTGGTGCTAATTCGCTTTTTGCTACTGTTTGCGTGTGGCTGGGCGGCAATTAGGCTTTTAGAGTATTTTGAAGCAGTCATTGTTATTTTTACCTTTGCTGCAATTGTAGCTTTTTTACTTAGCTATCCGGTACGATGGCTAACTCGTTTTTTACCTCGCGGTTTAGCAGTTAGTGTAGTATTTTTGTTGAGTTTAATTGTAATTGCTGCGATCGCTCTCACTCTAGGTCTAACAGTTCTATCTCAAGCTCAACAATTAGCAGACAGCATAGGTGCTTTTCTAAAATCTGTAACACCCCTAGTTCAAAAAATAGAACTTTATCTTCGTTCCCGTAATCTTCAAGTAAACCTTAGTGCGGTTCAGGAGTCATTAAGTACCCAAGCTGTAGCAGGAGTGGTTTCTAGCTTAGCCATTTTTCAAGCAATTTTCACCAACTTCGTTTACTTTATATTGATTGCAGTAGTCTCTTGTTTTATGCTGCTAGATGGTGAAAGACTCTGGGACTTAATGCTTAAAATTGTACCTTTAAATCTGCGTAAACGCTTTTCAGCTACGATTAGGCGCAAGTTTCTAGGATTTTTTAGAGGACAGCTTATATTAACGTTATTTCTATTTGCTTTGACTTTTGTGGCATTCTTAATATTGCAAGTGCCGTTTGCTTTACTATTAGCAGTTATCGCTGGATTATTCGATTTAATTCCTGGCATTGGCGCAACATTAGCAGTGGCTATAATATTTTCAATCGTGCTATCTCAAAATGTGTGGCTAGCATTTAAAGTACTGGCAATTTGTATTATTATTCAGCAGATACAAGACAATTTGATTGCACCTCGCGTTATGCAAAATGCGCTAAATCTCAATCCTGTTGTGGTCTTCTTTGCGCTGTTAGTAGGCGCTAAAGTAGCAGGATTGCTAGGCGTTTTTATATCTATTCCTACCGCAGGTGTAATAGTAAGTATGTTGGAAATTGATGAAATGAAAGGAGACACGTAGAAAGGCGGAGAGCAGTAGAAAAATTAATAACGAATATTAAGAGGGATTTGAGATCGTTAAAGTTAAGTAAAATAATTTGTAAGCGAATAGAAGTTTAGAAACAATGCAGGATTTAAGGTCAGAATTAGCAGAAATACTTGATGAAGCTGAGTGGGAGTGGCTTGAGCCGCACGTTAAGCGGGATGTAGTGGTAGTTGTAGACAAAAACTTGGACTTGCTGGATGTAGGGGTAGCGATCGCTAGTGACAATACCTCCTGTGTGCAGCACTGGATTGGCGAACAACTAATCCAAAAACCATCGCCAACGCAAATGCAAAACTGGAGTAGCGATCGCGCCAAACGATTCAACGCGCTAATCGTACAACCATACGTTCTCGTGCAAGAACTAGCAGCGTCAATTACTCCCTGATCCTGTCTGACGCTTGACAAGGGTGGCTCCTGTATAACCAGTAGCCACCCAAACTATAGCTCTGCCTCCATCTCGGACAGATTTTTCCACTGGTTCAGATGGATTCTTAGTAGGAACCGATACAGATTTAATACTAATTCCCCGACTGCCCAAAACAATCTCGCCAATCACCCGCGCACGACGCATATGGTAGTCCGAGGTAATCAAATAAATGCTGTCGATCCCCTCAGCTTGCAATTCATCCACTAAGGTTGTGAAGTTTGTAACCGTATCGACAGCCTGATAGTCCAAACGTACCCGACGCGAAGCGATCCCAGCTTTGGCAAAAACCCGTTCAGTGTGGATCTTATCCTTGATTAAGCCACCACCAGAAACCCAAATAGGCATATCTGGGTGCTGACGCGCAAGTTCAGCAGCAAACTTCTCTCGCTCCAAACCAGGCCCCGATCCGCCCAAAACTAATACCGCCTCTGGTTTGGCAAAATAGCTCTCCAGTTGCCTATAACCAACCAGAGCCAACAGCGCCGCCACTGGCATCAGCCACAAAAACAACTTAATTCGAGGGGGCGAAGTTCTTGGAAACGCATAAGATCGCCTGCTCGTAGATATTTTAAAGACCATGAACAATTACGCTATCTGCTATCGACTATCGCCTCTCGACAATTGGCTCGTCCAGATTCAAACACTGTAGATAAAAAGACTGTAAATTCTGGAAAAATGTGTTGTCCAAAATCTCAAGTCCTAAGTCTCAAGTCACAAATCAAGAGTCTTAAATCAAGAGTCTATATGAGATTATCAGAGGACGGGACTGGGCGGGCTCGAACCGCCGACCTAGCGCTTCAGATTTGTGTGAGTTTCCCCACTCTCTGGACTATATCTTCACCATAGGCTTGAAGCCGTTAGGTGGTGGCCGTTTAGTCTCTCGACCTTCCTGACTCGAACTTTATAATTTAAATCAAGTTTCGAGTCAAGCTTGGTTCGGTATTCCCTTGGATTCTCAGCAACAATATTGATACTATCGTTACTTTTTTGTATCAACCATCACCTAATTGGTAGAGGGTGGTTGTCCGAGTCTTTAGGGTTCACCGAGTTTGACCACATTCACTCATAAAGTTTCCTTTATGGTGCCCGATATTTCAGGAGGCGCTCGCTCTATCCATCTGAGCTACAACCCCAATTCATAATCGATCATAACAGTTGATCGATGCTTGTTACTCATTCTGGTTGACTGAGTGCCAAGTTTCTTCCCAAGGCCCGCCCCCTGTTTCTAATCCACAGAGAAAACTATGTGCTTTCAGGATAAGTTGCGATTTTCCCTGGGTTAATTCTCGCAGTTCTAGGTTAAGCTGACCGCGCATCGTGTCCCGACAGCAGAAAATTAACCCGTTTTCTGTAGGCGCACGTAAGGGAGTGCCTGGTTGGTCGGTTGTACCTGTAAGTTCAATCTCAAACTGTGAATTTTTAGCTTGCATCTGCCATCTACCCCAAGGCTGAATATGCCATTGAACTTGTGAATTCCAGGGCACGAATTCATAGAATTTACCGCGATAGTGCAGCCCGATCATGGCAACAGATTCCATCCACCACAGCACGCCGCGCCTACCGCCACCTGCGGTTAAGGCGATGTCGGGTTCGCCTTCAAACAAATTGCAGTTAAGCCAGAACCATTTTTGGGGGAAGGAACCGCCCCAGTTTTTTTCACCGTAAGCAGGGGCGTTGGTGAATTCATAGCGTTTGCCATTCCACTCAATCCAGCCCGTAGCCAGACCGTGCGCCATCAAAATCTGCCATCCAGGTTCAAATATTTGCAAAGAAGATAGCCAGCCTGCGGTAGATTGCTGTGGGGCGTCCTGGTTGCCCCAGCCGTAGACTGGTTTAATTTCATAATGCCAGCGACAATAGCGATCGCTCCCCGGATCGCGCAGAACCCCCTGATTTAATGTGGCTGTAGCCTGATACCCCTCTTGGACATAGCGATCGAACTCAGCCGGGATGAGGTATATCGGTTCAGCGGGTAGCTCTGTTTTGCCCCAATGACCGAACCCCAAGACATCCCGCGACGCCCAGAAACCCTTGACATTCGGGAAAGTGCGCCACAGATATTCATCATCGGGGCCGAGAATTTGTGCCGCGCCGCCGCTGTGTGGTTTCTGGCCAATGGGGTCTTCGATTGAGTACATGAAGGCGAATGTTTGCCCGCAATCGGGCAAAGTAACGCGGTAATACCACCCTTCAAAGAAGCGGCGGCTACTACCATCCCAGTGATAGCCGCTGTGGGGAGTTTGTAGAGAATTTACCATTTTAGATTTTAGGTTTTGGATTGAAAAACTTTGACAAACAAGTAGTTTCAAAAATTTATTTGTTTGCCAGCATTAGGCTAAATGCTATCAACCAAGTGACTTTTTACCCAGTATGAGCGATGGATCGCCCTAGCGCTAGCGCCTGCATTGCAGTTGAGGCGATCTCTATAGCTATCCGGCTGTGGCATTTGGGCGACGAAGAGAGGAAAAAGGCGATCGCGTTCTCAACTGTTCAATTTTGGGAATACTAACCATAGCGTCGATCGGCTGAGTTGTTCCCCCTATGAGCTACTGCCTCAATCCTTATTGCCATAAGCCCGCCAGCAACGCGACGGGCACAAAATTTTGCCAAAATTGCGGTTCAAAGTTGCTGCTTAAAGACCGTTACCGCGCTATCAAACACATTGGACACGGTAGAACCTTCTTAGCAGTCGATGAAGAGGCGCCATCGAAGTCCTCGTGCGTCATCAAGCAATTTCTGCTAATAGAGAAGCGATTTATCATATCGTCTGGAGACAATAACAAGGCCGATATAGCACTAGAGAGGCTGGAAGCCTTAAGCAAACACCCCCAGATTCCTCAACTGCTGGCGCATTTTGAGCAGGATAATTTGCAATATTTGGTACTAGAGTTTATTGAGGGAAAAGATTTAGCCCAACTATTGCAAGCAGAAGGCGCGTTTAGTGAAACGCAAATTCGACACTTGCTTAACAGTTTACTTCCCGTGCTTGATTTCATCCACGAGCGCAACGTTATTCACGGGGATATCAAGCCGGAAAACATCATTTGTCGCCCTGACGGGGAGTTGATTTTAGTTGATTTTGCAGCGGCTAAATTTGCGACAAGAATTCTACTTGAAAAAACAAGAGCCTCCGTTGGCAACCACGAATATATCGCTCCCGAACAGGGGAAAGGTAAAGTTTTTTTTGCCAGCGATTTGTACAGTTTGGGGGTGATATGCATCCATTTGTTGACATTGGTTTCTCCCTTTGAACTATTTGATGTAGGCGAGGATGCCTGGGTGTGGCGGGATTATTTAATCAATAATCAGGTGAGTGACGAACTGGGGGATATCATGGATAAGCTGCTGCAAAATGCTACAAAGCGGCGCTATAAATCGGCAACTGAGGTACTCCAAGACCTCAACTGCGAACACAAGAAAAATTTCCAGTATTTACAAGCAACCTCGGCGATCGCCCCTACATCAAAACCTCTACTTCCGGCTTGGAGATGTACAGATACTCTCGCCGATCATGCTGAATTAGTTAACTCCATCGTCATTAGCCCAGATGGTCAAATCTTGGCTAGCGGTAGTTCAGATAAGACGATCAAGATTTGGCATTTGCCTACGCGCACATTACTCCGCACCCTCGATGGTCATACAGATTGGGTTAATTCTGTCGCTATTAGCTCGGATGGGCAGATTCTTGTCAGCGGCAGCTATGACAAAACTATCAAGTTGTGGGATGTTGGTACGGGTAGGGAACTGGCGAGTCTGGCTGGTCATACAGACTGGGTTGATGCGATCGCTATTAGCCCCGATGGGCAGATTGTTGCCAGCGGCAGCTATGACAACACCATCAAGCTGTGGGATGTTGTTAGGGGTAGGGAACTGACTACCCTCATTGGGCATAAAAGCTGGGTTTGTGCTGTTGCCATCAGTCCTAACAGCAGCCAGCCTTTATTAGCCAGCGGCAGTTTCGACAACACTATTAAGCTGTGGGATTTGGGCACGGGCAAGGAAATTTGCACCCTCACGGGGCATTTAGACACCGTTTTGTCTGTCGCTATTAGCCCTGATGGGCAGATTTTAGCTAGCGGCAGTGCTGACAGCACCATCAAGCTGTGGGATTTGAGTACGAGCAAGGAAATTTGTACGCTTGCGGGAAATTCAGGTTGGATTTGGTTCGTCAACTTTAGCCCGGACGGGCGTACTTTAGCTACTGGCAGCGGCAACAATACTATCAAGCTGTGGCAGGTGGATACAGCCAAGGAAATCTGCGCGATCGCAGGACATTCAAAAGAAGTTTTTTCTGTTGCTTATGCACCAGATGGACAGACTCTAGCCAGTGGCAGCGATGACTGCACCATCAAGATCTGGCGGGTAGTCCCTAACACAAGAGTGGGATAGCGATCGCTAACAAAGCTCTCATAGCACTATTCTTTCCTTCTGTTGCTTGTTCAGATTAAGCAGCTTCAGCCGTAACCGTCTGCTGGCCACCTCAACATAAGTCACCTTTATGGCTTATATAAAAAAACCTATTGTTACAAACTCTTTACAAAGATTAACAATCGGATTAGATTAGGTATATCGACTCAATCATTCATCTTTAAACCGAGTCACGAAATCATAAAACAATGACCACAACCATTCAACAGCGCCAAAGCGCTAACGCTTGGGAACGGTTCTGCAACTGGGTAACATCAACCGACAACCGCCTATACATCGGCTGGTTCGGCGTACTGATGA